>NZ_QSDP01000002.1:0-134891 GCF_003463685.1 Parabacteroides sp. AM58-2XD | reverse complement strand
GGCTTTAGCCACATTTCTCTCAGATAGAAAGCTTTAAGAAATGGGACTAAAGTCCAAAGAGATAGATTCTTTACTAGTCCGTCAGCTAAAGCAGACGGCAAATAGACCTGTAATAGTCAAGTGAGGTTGATGACAGGATAGTTCAATTCTGATAATAACTGAACATAAACATTTACGACAATGAATAAATTAAGACAAATCCTGCAATTTATCAGAGCCCTGCTGGGCTTTTTGTTGAACCTGAAAAAGAAGGAGAGAGATGAGAAGAAAGAGAAAGTGGTTACGCCGGGTAATCAGCCGGAAGTGGCTCGTGTGTTACCTGGTGATACTGGGGATGACGGCTTTGTGGGCGGACCGTACAGAAATCGTCCTGGCCTCGATCGGGGCCCTGTTGACACTCTCGGGGTACGAAAACGATCCGGGGAAAAACTCCGGCAATGTTACCGGCAGCAACTAGCGATTACCGCCGGATACTCCCTGCTGCTATATGCAGCAGGAAGCTGTTTGGTGAAAATGATTGGAGTATCGCTTAATCCCTGACACAGCGGATGGAAGAGGCATTCAGTGACGGGGTAGATATACTACCGGGCCTCCAACTGTTATATTCCTGCGTCCAGGCATTGCTGTTTTCGGTATTCTGAAACTCTGCAGAGGCCGAAGAAGTCCAGTAGTACCCTGTTTCTCCGGGGTAGTACAACTTTCCTAATTCGTAATTAGGGCTTCTTCGTCCTGCTGCCGGTAGGAAGACGGAAGCCTTGTTATTCGGATTAAAAATGAGAGATCCTCTATAGGCGGCCTGTGCCGTTTCCGGCGAAACGGCATAACGCGTTGTGGCTGAACTTCCGTCTGGCTGATACCGGATCGGGCGCCGGTCGAAGTAGCCGTCGGCGTAGAAACCAATGCGTTGCTTCAGATTATTGTCATCCACATTCCCGGAATAGTCAGGAGAGGTAATATAACGTTCTACTATCCTGTCCGGATATAAGCGAAGGGAGCCTGTCCAACTACCGATATCTCCTTCTATAGGATTTAGCCACATTGATTGACGCCATTCCGAATATTCTATTTGAGCTTTATGATCGAACGGTGTTGCAGCATTTCCCTCGTAGTCGCAATCGTAATTGTTGGATCCGTCAACCCGCTTGAAGTTGGGATATTTGCCGTTGTAACTCACCTGGTCGGTATATCCGTCCGACGGAAGATGGTAGCCGGGCGGGCACAGTTCGAAATCCTCTTTTATATTCCCTGTAATATCTTCTCCCGATACGTTATCCCAAATGGGACGTGGATACTCTATTTCGCTCCAGTCAGTTCCCAGGTTATTCGTACTTGGGTATGCCGGATTGTAGGCCCGGCGGGGGAACGTGGGCGAAGCCCATTGAAATAAAGCACCGGCCTGTGATGGGTATTTTACGAACTTGGCTCCTTTTTTCGAAAGGTCGGAATATCGGTTCGTTTTGTTACTTTCATTCAGGAATAGTTCAGCCGTCAGATTAAAGTTGGATACTTTTTTTGCCCGGCTACGGCTTTTGTCGGCTAAAGGACCTTGTCCGATATTGTCTTCCGGACGCATCACATAATCGTCGGCTTCTCCCTGTCTGACGTAAATAATATCTGCCGTTTTTCCCCAGGAGACGTCGTGTTCAAGATATATAGTGGCATATCTGGGTTTCTTCAGGTTATCTTGTCCGGAAGCTTCCGAGTTGTTCGCCGTCTTCCAGCCTACCCGGAAATAAACCCGGCCTCTTCCTGTTATATATGTACCTCCTTCATATTTATACTCATTAGGGACAACAGGATATTTTTCAGGATCACCGGGCGAGTCGGTTCCGACATTCGGATCGAAACTGGGGGTGGTGCTTATGATCACCTGATCCTCTCCGTTTTCTACCCATGCAGTCCATTTTGCCAGTTCGCTGCTGCTTCCCATCCTTGCTTTTTGTCCGGTAATAATCCGTTCGCCGGTTTCGGCGTCGCGGAAGAATGCGCCTACATAGGGACTATCAAAACTCATGTGGCTAAAGCGGAAGCCCATCTGTTTTGTCCGGACGGTAATTTCCCGTTGCAGCTTGCCTCCATATTGATCTTCTGCCGAAAGGATCAGGCGGAATGTCTGCTCGCCTATCTGGTTATATTCGTCGAGCAAAATATCCATATAACCGAATCCTTCCTTCGAGTTCTTACCGTAGGTGTACGCAAAACGGGAGGTTTTGTATTCTATATGATTCTCATAACTATTGGTATCTCCATCTTTGAGCGGGAGGTCGTTGAATGTTTCATCTGTCAACCTGGTTGCCGTACCGGAAGTGCCGATATACACGTTAGGCAATACGTGTACCTTCGTCAGATTGGAAGAGAAGGTGATCCGTGCCCCGTTGAAATCGGTTATGTCGGCTTCTATCTGCGAAACGTTTAGATAGCGGTCCTGTACCTGCCAGTCACCCTTTTTTTCTCCCCAGTTGGAGACTGATATATTCAGTTCGAACGGGAGTGTAACCGATGCTTTTACCAATAGTGCCGCATCGCGGGGAAGGGTATAATTATCTTTTTCCGCTCCGTCGACTCCTGCTGTGTGTATTTTCAGCTTGGCGGAGGGGTTGTACTGGTTTTCTAAATTAACGGTAAATATCACAGCCTTATCTCCTTCATCTGTCGGCGTGAAATTACTGAAAGGGAGGATGAAACGGGTCATTTGCTGAACCCATATCACTCCCCTTGCTGTCTGTTCAGTGGTGGGTGCTATCTGTT
Organism: Parabacteroides sp. AM58-2XD; assembly: GCF_003463685.1. Lineage (NCBI taxonomy): Bacteria > Pseudomonadati > Bacteroidota > Bacteroidia > Bacteroidales > Tannerellaceae > Parabacteroides > Parabacteroides sp. AM58-2XD. Next base: position 132,143 of record NZ_QSDP01000002.1, on the reverse strand, counting down.
GAAAATAATCTTGCCCCACGGTGAATTGCCGGGTGATGTCTCTGGCAACGGAGGTATTCTCGCCGGATAGTAACGGTACTTGAGCAGGGATCTTTTCGAATGTTACGCCTTTGAAATCGGCTGTCAGGTCTTCGTTGGATTCCAGCTGGATATCGATACGGGTGGCGAGCCGGCTGAGACCCAATGTCAGCGGATCATATATAACATCGCCTATCTTCGATTTACCCTCGTTGCCGAGCACTTCAACGTCTTTTATTTCCTGACTCATCGGGATCTCGTCCGAAGAGTTGACTGCCGATGCGGGGTACGAGATGCTTTGAAGGTCGGAATAGAATGATATCCCGTTTAACGGTGATGTATTCTCCGGATACGGTTCGTTGGCGAGGAATACAAAATCGTAAGTACCTTTCTGGATCTCATGCTTGATGATATCGCCTTTTTTCGCTTCGTATCGTTTGTTGCTGACACACATTCCCATTGCGTCGAACCCCAGGATACGAAGGGTTACGATCTTGTCGTCGAGTTCCGCATTGGATGGGTAATTGGAATCGTAAAGGGTACCACCTTTGATATACAAATGTGCTACTCCGCTTGTCTGCTTTTGAGGTGTCTCGTCTGTGCAGGACACAAAGGAGACGAGACAGCAGAAAAGCAGTAATAAGAAATGTATGTTTTTATTCATCAGTGTATTTATAATCATAATTAAAACTAAAAACTAAAGTGTAAGCTATATATTCATCAAGTACATCGTGTCTTATAATGTAGTAATATGTACTTTTATTCGTTGTTCCACGTTGTTTTTACTCATCGATACATACGCATCGCCTTCGCCGCTTCCATTGACATGCAGATCGATCAATCCATTGTCGACCGTGATGCGGTGCGGATCATTACGGACCGCTTCCCCTCCGGGTGAAAGTTGAAGCCAATTGCTCGGATTGGGCGTACTGCTGTCGAGCATCGGATAATTTTCGATATAGGCCGAGATGTATTTGCCGGCATCCGGAATAAAGTTGCCGATCACGGTTCCGGTACTTACCGGTGTTTGGCGTCGGACGGTTATGATCTTTTGAAGGCTTCCTAGATGCACTTCGATCTCGCCTGCGGTAAAATTGTTTGCGACTTTTATCTTGACATTATACGGGGCAGTACTTGAAAGAGGGATCAGCCGTCCGACGGGGCGGTGATCTCCATACCCGTAGTCAGTGACCTTATAATTCTTTTATCGGGGAAAGGCGTTTTGCAGTCAGTCACCAGCGTAAATGCCACATATTCGGTCGTATTGTTTTGCGGTGCATATAGTTCGTAATGCGAGTTGGTTACGCCGAGATAATAATCATTATTCGCCTGTATCTCATACCCGGAGTTGTCCTGTATAAGAACCTGATAATTCAGGCTTGTATTCGAGGCGATTGATTTCTTTGCATCCGCCACCGTCGCATATCCGTATCCATCCACAGAAGTAATGGTAAACTCGTATGAGTAATTGCGTTCCACATCGAGCTGTGCGCCGTTAGCCACCAGGCCCATCTTGTAATAAGACTCACGGTTCCTATACGTCCCCCTGATGATCAGGTAGGTATCGTTATTGGTTTCATTATAGGCCGATTCATACAGGTAAACCGGGTCGTTTGCCGTACTGTTCGATGCGGCTTGTATGAAGTCGGGACTGTAAGACGCGTTGCTGCGGTATTCTATCAGGCTTGTGTTAGAATAAGTGAGCAAACTGTTCCAGTTATACACTCTCGAATGTTTCGGTGTATTGACGACGGCTGTGATGCCTTGCAGTGTAAACTCAGCGGCTGTACTCGACACAACGACTTTAGCTGCAACACGCTTCAACTCGGCAGTCGGTATCCTTGTCGTTGCGTTGATGGCGGATACACTGACAAGAGTGTTCATGCTGAGTTTCTCACCCACGAAAGGTGCACTGGTTTGCGGATCAGCCAGCGGTTCCGTCAATATATTTTCGCTGGCATATTGAAGGGTGCGGACGGTAGGGCTTTTCAATGCCGCATTAAATCCTGCCTCGCTGTAATCGTAGGCCGTGTTCCCGATATAAAACTTATCTTGTGGGTTAGCCAGTATCAATAACTGGCAGGGACCTGTCTGTATATCCAGGAAAACGTATGATTTGCCGTTGTTATATTCCGCCTGGGCAGCCTCTGCGAATGTCGCATTACCGTTAGTGCCGGTAAATACCAATACCCACGGAGTTTGATCGAGTGCATTTTCGTTTGCAGCTGCACGGGTTACGGGTAATCCGTAGGAAACGGATTTCGTGAAAAGTTCAAATTGGATTTTGTTTCCCAAGGGAGGTGAATTATCTTTCAACTCTTCTCCGGTTGTACATCCCTGAAATAATAAGGACAATAATCCGAATATATATAATATGTATCCCTTCACCATACTTTTTATAATAAACAAATATGCCTTTCCTTTTGTTTGCATTTCTAATCAAAGGGGGTTACAACGACAGGAACCGAAGTTCCGAATGCAAGCTAAACAGGAATAACATACTTCTGTTTTTGCGTATTTGGGTCTACGCATTAATAAAATAAAGTTCACTCTGATACAAAGGTAATAGTTATTAGTGGAATAAGAGATAAGTATTTAGTTAATATTTGAAAGGACCGGAAACGGAGAATGTCGGATTTGTCGTTGTATTAGTTACGGTGTTTTCGCGGCGGATGATTTTCAGGCTGTTGTATTCCTTGTAAAGAAAAACAGTGAACAACCTGGCTATTCACTGTTTTCCTCTTATTTACCGGTTATTTACCAGGCATTATCTTTTATATCCTTTATTTTATCTTCTGCGACGTACGCTGCGAACGGGAGAGGATTTCTCGGCTTTCGGAGCTTTTGTCTTTACTGTCTTTTCTTTGACTGCCTTTTCGGTAGTGGCTCCGTTTTGTCCGCGGGCAGAGGCTTTTTTAGCCTTTTTAGCTGTTTTCGGATCTTCTACCTGGGTTGTGTCAGGCTGGAACCAGAGAGACTTCTCAAAGGCAACCAACTGGCCTTCGATGCGCTCCTGTTCCTTCTTGATGGAATCGGGAGTCGGGCAGTAAGCCATCAACGGCTGGTTCATCAGGTTCTGTGTCTTGTAGATCTCGCCTTCGAACATACGGCGGCGGAAATAGTCGTCGAGCGTGAAGGTCATGGCATTGTTGATGTTCGATGTCATGATAAATGCCGTATTGATATACGGGCGGATACTTTCGTAAGGAATCCAGAACATGGGCATGGTTAACTCGCCGACATCACCTGAAGTGGTCATGATCGGGCAGATGGCCAGTGTCTTTACATCGAATACGGAGTTATTTTGGTCGAAATACCAGGCTTCCTTTACATAATAGGAGCGGACGGTTTCGGATGGAATATCGCTTTCGTTGATTACGAAAGTGGTTCCCTGGTTACCCTGTCCGGGTACTTCCTCATAATAGATGCCAAAGCGGTCGAGCATGTCTTTCAGGTTGATCTTGCTGTTGTCGCTGAAATCTTCGTAACCGTCTTCATACTGGTATGCGTCTATTTTACCTTCGCTGATCAGACTGAAGATGATGGAGAAAAGGTTCATCTGTCCGTTCATCGGGGTGACCGGATAATACAGAGGAGCATTCTTCTCTTTCATCAGGTCTATCTGTCGGTACATGACACGCATCCAGCGGGCGTTGCCCACTTCCTGTGTCATACGCTCGTTCATATCCTGTGCCCGCACGGTCAGTTCGGGTATACCGGTGTCTTTCTTATCATTAGCCCGTTCTCCGCGGGTGGCCTGCGGGCTTCTTCTTGCCCGTTGCTGGGTGTTTCCTGTTTCTTCCTGTGCCTGTATGGAGGTAGCTGTGAAGAACAGGGCGCTTGCAATTGCCAGTATGTAATAAAAACGTTTCATATTTTATATTTGTTATGAGGACGTTCGCGAACCGCCCCTACTAATTTACAATGACTTCGATCGGGGTGAGAGTACGTTCCAGGCCGTCAGGTCCTTTGGCTACTACACCTCTGATGAAAAAGCGTTTTCCTCTTGTCAGACGACGTATCCTGTCTTTCTGGTTGTCCGAGAACCGGGGACCCTGAGAAACTTCAGGTATTGCATTTCCCATGGAGTCAAAGAACAACAGTTCGAAACGTAGTACGTCAAACTTTATATTCAATATTTCATCGTCGATAGCTGCCTGGAGCACTTCCGTTTCGATCAGATTCCGTTTGGTCATGTTTCCGCCGCGGAACTTGCGCATATTGCCGTTCTGGTCCTTATACTCGATGTAAGGCATCGGGTCGGGCAGGGCACGTACGCGGAAGGTATTCTTTGCCATTTCCACGCTGCGGCCGTCGGCCATGCGGGCATTTACGGATATAACAGCATCGGTACCTACCTTCGACGGACGGGCCTCCCAGATATCGCCTTTGCGTGTCAGGGTTCCGTTTGTCATGGTGGCCGTTACGTTCCCGCTCGGTACGCCCGGTACGGCGATACGCATCTCGTTGGCGATTCCGGCATATAATACGTTCATCAGTAACGGGGCTACGGTTGCACTCGGTTCTGTTACGAAGTATTCGCTTTCGAAGTTCTGACGCATGGTGGTGCCGTCGTTATTGGGCATCTCGATGTACCCTTTAATCGGGTAAGTACCCGGGGCACCGGCTATGGCGGTGAACTGTCCGTGGCTGTCTTCCGGCAACTGCTTGCCGTTTACAAATACGGCCGGACGTTTGGTTGAATCGACGGCAGACAGGACGATGTTCGCCTTGTACTGGCTTCCGCGCATGACGATCTGGCTCTCCGGTATGACCTGTGCGGTCATCTGATTCACGCGATAGTCGCCTACGTCGACACTGTTCAACAGGTTGTTCAGCACTTCGCCTTCTGCGTAGCGGATATCGCTTTGCAGTTTCGTCAGTAATGTTACGGCTGCGGCAACCGGCATATTTTCAAACAACGCTTCTTCCCAGGTGCGGGTATTGATCCCAGCCTTGTGAGGCGGTGTAGTGCTCAGGCTTGCTTCCAGGATGCGGGTCTTGGCACTGTCCTGTACCATTTCGCCCATCATCACGCGGTAAGCGTCGATGGCTTCGCGCAACTTCTTTCCTTCTCCGGTAACCGGGCCCAGCATGATGCGTGAAGCGGCTTCGAGGTCGTCTTTATGCTCTATCTTGTTTACGTTGGCATCTTTTCCGTCGGCAATTACCGCGATACGTTGCTTCAGGTCCTGCACGTAGTTGTACAGGCTGTCGGAAGCGGACTTTACCTGTTTACCCTTGTCGTACCATTCCTTCACCTTTTCGGGGTTGGTTGGTAGTAGGTATCCAGTTCGCCTGCCACGATCTCGTTTCGGTGAGCCGAGTTGCTGATGGAGGTGCGTAAACTGTCTTCCACTAGCTCGAAACCGTCGAGAACCTCCGATGACACATTCAATGCCATCATTGCGATGAACACCAGATACATCAGGTTGATCATCTTCTGACGGGGCGAGTTGGGATTATTTGCTATTCCGGACATCTTCTTTCAGTTTCGTTTGTTTATTATCTGCCGGATTGCTGTCCGGGATTGTTTGTATACGGAGCCTGCTGCTGGTAGCCGTACGGTTGTTGCTGGTAGGACTGCTGATAGTTAGGCTGCTGTTGCTGGTAATTGGGCTGTTGCGGCTGGGGGGCAGGCTGCTGGTAAGCGGTTGCCGGACCCATATTGACCGTCATTGCCTGTAGCAAACGGCTGTATACCTGGTTCAGTTCGGCCAGCTGGCGGGTCATCTTTTCCGTTTCGTTGCGGAAGACCGAGCTGTCGGTTACCGAACCGTCGTACATCTCGCGGATGCGGTTCAGGCCGCCGTTGATATGTTCGATCGATTCGATCTGCGAACTGATACTCTTTAACTGTATTTCGTAGATAGTATTCAAACCGGAGATGTTGCGGTTCAACATTTCCATCTGCTGCACGTAGCCGCGTGAGTTCTGGTTGATACCGTCCGAGTTGTCTGTGATGCTCTTATAAGAGTTAAGCAATGTGTCGGATACGTTGGTCAGCGAGTTGGTGACGTGGCTGAAACGTTCCATATTTTCGGACATGCCGGATAGCTGTTCCAGGTATTTCTGGGTAGCTTCGGTCAGTTCCGCCATCTTGGAGATCTGTTCGGCAGCGCCGCTCAGTTTCTTGATGCTTTCCGACAGGTTCTTTGTATCTTCTTCGCTGACATCGAGGTTGCTCAGTACGGAGGTTCCGCCCAGGTTGTTTGCGACATTTGCTTTTCTGCCGTTGCCTACATTGATGTTTATGCCGCCTGAGGTATTGTCGTCATCCATATTATCCGATGAGTTGATCAGGTTGGACATACCTGTGCCGGCAAAGTCGGGACGGTCCATCGGGTTCTTCGATTTCAGTACGGGGAATACTTCTTCCCAATGGTATTCGTTTGAAGGGTGCTCAAAAGCGGAGATAAAGAATACCAACGCTTCCACCGTCATGGCGATAAACAGGATCTGGTTACCATACGGCAGGTGAAGCAACTTGAACATGGCACCTATGATTACGATAGATGCTCCCCAGCTGTAACAGAAGTTCAGTACTCTCTTTCCCATGTCGCTGGAAAGGAACATTTCAATTCTGTTTTTATATCTTCTATATTTTCCCATAATGTTGTATGTTTCTTATATTATTTTTTACCTTTTGAACGGGAGAAACCGATCTGTGTACGTGCGCAACGGAAACCGATATAGGAACGGGTTTCGTTCTGGTATTCGAAGGTACGCATATCCGAACGGATAAATTGTGCCACGTCTTTCCATGAACCGCCGCGTACGACTTTCTTCTTCATCGCATACGGGTCTTCCTTGGCTGCATTGTAACGCAGGTCGGGGTTCATATCGCTCATCTGGCTCGGGCCCGATTCGGAATACATGGTAGAAGTCCATTCTGCCACGTTACCCGCCATGTCATATAAACCGAACTGGTTCGGGGCGAAAGAGCCTACGCGGGATGGAATCAGGTGACCGTCTTCGGTATAATTTCCTTTTCCGGGTTTGAAGTTTGCCATGAAGCAACCTTTGGCGTTCTGAAGTTCGTCGGACGACCAGGGGTATTTGTTTTCGTTCTTTCCGGAGCGGGCGGCATATTCCCATTCGCCTTCTGTCGGCAGGCGGAACGGCTCGATGGCTTGTCCGGCCGGGAAGTTCAACGATTGTTTGAACATATCGGTACGCCATACGCAGAATGCGGTAGCCTGTTCCCAGGAGACACCTACGACAGGATAATCGTCATATCCCGGGTGCTGGAAGTACATACGCATGTATGGCTCGTTGTAAGCATTATTAAAGTCGTTCACCCAGCAGGTTTCATCCGGATAAACGTTTACGATGCGGGTATGAAGGAAATCCCACGGACCGCTGAGCGGACGGGTGAGGGTTTCGTTGATGATGTTGCCGTCGTCGTCGATATAGGCGGTGTCCTTGGAGATCATAACGACCTCGTTCATATCGACCTGCATATCGGTGTTACGTACGCGTTCGCCCGGATCCAGGCGGTTCTTGCGAAGGGCGGCACCGGTGTAGTCATACCATTCGTATTTGTAGACCATCTGCTTTTCATCCAGACGTTTTTCGCCGGTGATGGGGTGTACGTAATAAACGCTTTCGATGGCACGCAACTCATCTTCGTTCGCGCGTTTCCAGGGAATCGGACGGCTCCAGTCCAGATGCGGGGTGACGGGTTCGCCGTAACGGTCTTCCGTGATCTTAAACAGGTCGTTGCCACCGTAAGCCGGGTCGGCCAGGCGTTCGCGGATAATGGAGTCGCGCACCCAGTAGACGAACTGGCGGTATTTGGCGTTGGTTATTTCCGTTTCGTCCATCCAGAACGCATCAAACGAAACTCCCTTTGTTTCAGGGTTGATTCCCCATAAGGAGTCTTTGTCTGCAGGTCCCATTTCGAACGAACCTCTTTTGATCAGAACCATGCCGTAGGGCGACGGTTCGTTAAAAGCCACAGATCTTACCCCGGTAACTTCTCCTCCCGCTCCGGAAAGGGATTTACCACATGAGGTAAGCAAGGCTACTGCCATAAGTACTAATAATACTTTTTTCATATACTATAATATACGTACACTTTTGTGTCTGTTCTTTCCTGTTTTTGTCTTCTTCAACTTCAACTGGTAGCGCACCAACACTTCGTGGCTACCGGAACTCCCTTTTAACATGGCCGTGGTAGGGAAATCGTAAGCATATCCAACCTGAAATCTGCCGAATGTGGCTCCCAATAATACTACTACCGACTCGTTTATACGCCAGGAAAGACCTCCGTTAAACATTTTATTATATACCATTCGGGCGGTAATGTCCGCCTGGAAACTCTGCATGTCTGTTTTCAGGAATACAGAGGGCTGTAATTCATACAACGGGTTCCTGAGCTGAATATTGTATCCGCCTACTAAATTTAATCCCATAGGGATATAATAATTAGTCGTTTCACCCAATGCCATTTCGGGCGCTGTCAGGTGGGTAGCTCCGAAACCGGCATAGAAATGTTTGTGGGAATAATAAATACCTGCATTCAGGTCGATCGCCATTGCCTGCACAGCTGTTGTGGGTAAAGCGGGATCTGACTCTGCGGGTGTGTGATATTCATTATCTGCCGGGATATATATTTTTGTTCCGTCAAAGCCGACATTGAATATACCTGCCTGTAACCCGATACTTAATGTCCCTCCGAATAATTTCTGCTTATAGGCATACTGGGCCCCTACTTTTGTATACTGGAATAATCCGATACTTTCCGTGTTTACAACCAGTCCGACTCCATTGTTCGTACTGCCTAATTTGAAGGGCATATCGGCGATAACAAAGAAAGAGGTACTGGCTCCGGGCATGCCGATCCACTGTTGGCGGAACAACCCGAGCATATTCAGATCTCCCGTCGTTCCGGCATAGGCGGGGTTGTAATACCCCAGTCCCAGGAAGTATTGGCTTAACTGCATATCAATCTGCCCCCGCATGCTCATCGTGCAGGTAATCAATGCGATAATAAACAGGAAGACTCTCTTCATCTAAACTATAACTAACGGGGTGAAAGATGTTTCACCCCCTACAATAACGCGGCAAACAGGTATAAATTGTATGGACCGCAAAAAACAAACGAGGCAGGGGACTTCTGCAAGCCCACTACCTCGCCTTTATTTCAATACTTTATTTTAAAGCACATCAATATTCCTCTTCGTTGAAGAAGAAGTCTTCTTTACTTGGATAGTCAGGCCAGATATCTTCCATGCATTCATAAATCTCACCTTCATCTTCCATTTCCTGCAAATTCTCAATTACTTCTAACGGCGCACCAGAACGTTGTGCATAGTCAATCAATTCATCCTTGGTTGCAGGCCAGGGCGCGTCTTCCAGCTTCGAAGCTAATTCTAATGTCCAATACATAGTCATCTAGTATTAACAACCACCCGAGGCAGTCAGGTTCTCAAATTTTCCGCAAAAATAAAACAATATTTCTTAGATGCAAGTATAATCCCAAATAATTTCTTTACCATTATTCCTAATACACTCCTTACGGGCCAAAACAAACAGATAATCTGACAATCTGTTGACGAAAATAAGTACAGGCTCTTCGACGGGATTTGTTTCGGCCAAACGGTATATCTGGCGTTCTGCACGGCGGCAGATGGTACGGCAGACATGCGCCAGCGAAGCGGAACGGGTACCGCCGGGCAGGATGAAGTTTTTCATCTGCGGCAGCTCACCGTCCAGGCGGTCGATCTCCCGTTCGATATGTGCGATGCTTTCGGGGGTTACCTTGCTCTCGATCTTCAGTTCGGTTGTTTCCTGGTCGGTTGCCAGATAAGAACCGATGGTGAACAGTTTATGCTGTATGAAAGAGAGGAAATCGATGTCGGCCTGATCGTCCAGGGCTGTGATAAGCAACCCGATGAATGAATTCAGTTCATCGATGGTTCCGTAACTCTCGATGCGCTGGTGCGCTTTCGATACCCGTTGGCCTCCTACAAGGGAGGTCTTTCCCTTGTCGCCGCCACCGGTATAAATAAGGCTTTTCTTCATATACTTCTTTTTTTATTCAATATTCTTAATATAGTGTCGTTGGTAGGGGCGGTTCGCGAACCACCCTTACAGCATCACCGTCAGAAGTAGACTATATAGTCGCGTTTATGTAATTTCTTATTAAAGAATACGATCCCCATCGAATAGAGGTCGACCGTAACCGTCACCTCGGGATGGGCGCATACCTCTTTCCAGAACTCCCTCATCTTACGGCTTGCTTTGATTCCCTCAAAAACAAAGACTGAACCGTCGTGAACATGTTTACTGCATTCATTAAACAACCAAACGTTGTTCTGTTGTTCATAGATTGTATTAAAAAATACAAAATCGACTTTCCCCATGTCTTCGAGTGCGCGGGGAAGCAGCTCTTTATAGTTTCCCGTGCGCAGGTCGATCGGGTTATGTGCCGCATTCTCGAAGGCGATCCGGGCGATGGACGCGAACTCCGGGATATTCTCGAGGGCAATACACCTCAATCCGGGGGCGTAGGAGGTCAGATAGAGGGTGGATAACCCCATCGACGGCCCCAGCTGAAGGATGTTTTGCGACTTGAAATAGTTCGTCAGGCGGAAAAGCAAGGCTCCGTGCTTGGGCTTGATTGCCTCGCGTTCCACAATCTCCCCGATCGTACGGTGGCGGAGCTTCCTTTTCTGTTGTCTGTCCGGATAGGTTATGCTATCGTCGCGGAAAAGCAGTTGTTTCCGGATCAGTTCTATATCATAAAAGCTATAATAGGAACAGCGTTCTTCTATTACCTTTGTTATCAGGTTGAAGACGAACGGAGAATGAACACCGTATCCTTTACGATAACGGATGCCCCGGTATAAAAGTACACTTTTCCGTAGGGTATTAGCTTTGGGTATAATCTGCATTTCTCTTTTGTATTTGTCACACAAAAGTAAGATATTCTTGTTTATTGGCAATATTTAGTATCTACAGATTCATGTCAGAAACAAAATATCTATATATCCGTCACCGGATTTAGGTTTATATGGTGTATTGCACGGATACGGCCGGGAACGAGTCGTATGTAGCGAGAAACATTGTGCTGAGTAAAGGCGGGAGGCTGGAGAGTATTAATAGTTTCTTTGTTTTTTCAGGCAGGTAATTTGTTATCGACAGTGTCGGCAATTTTGCTGACACTGTCGAAAGCTTTGACGACGCTGTCGATAATTTTGCCGACACTGTCGGCAACAACTTTTCCCGGCAACCAGACAAGAGTATGTCAGGTGTTCTATGCTTATGATGACCAGTCAATCATCCGCAATGAACGCGGTGCCGGGGAGAGGTACGCCGAATTGTTTCAGTCTACGTTGACCAATGCCATTTGTTCCGGTAACATGTTCAGGGGAGACGATGAAATTTGCTGCCATGTGTATCTTTTTCCTGTATAGGCCGATTCCCGTGCCATGACGGCGGTTAAGGCAGATGTGGCAGCCGTTTCGGCTATATTCAGCACTGTCCCTTTCCGGATATGATCGACCAGCATGATGTGTTCAAGGGTATACATGTCGTGTACTTTGAATTTCGACTTGGCAGCTTCCGGATCGTATTTCCAGATTGTTTCCCCGTTTCTGTTACGGATGGAAAAGTCGCTGCTATGCCACGATCCTTTTTCCCCCTGAATGACAATCCCGGCACCATTGTCACAACCGTCTATCCTTCGGACCATTCCTTCCAGCATTACTCCGTTTTCATATTCGAAGTGCATGCTGAAATTGTCGTATACATTGCCTATATTCTTACGAATCCTGGAACCATAGGCAATGACATTAACCGGTTTGAGTTGCGTGAACCAGTTGAAAACATCTATCCAGTGGATCAGCATGTTACTGATCTGGTCGCCGTTCACCCAGTTCCAGTTGAAATGTCCGCGGATCATATATTCCATATCGGTCCATTCCGGACGACGAACGATATATTGGTCACGTCCTGTATGATAATAGGCGTATCCCGATATAATAGAACCGATAAGTCCTTCCTGTACCTTTTGGTAAGAGGCGACAAACGGCCGGTCGAAATGGTATTGCGTACCGGGCAGGATGTTGATACCTGTGTTCGCCGCTTGTCTTGCCGCGGCTACGAACGTACGGTAACCTGCCGGATCGATGGCTGCCGGTTTTTCAACGAATACGTGTTTTCCCTTTTCAATCGCATATTTCATGTGCCCGGGATGGAAGCAGTTGGGGGATGCGATCAGCACAAGGTCTATCGGTAGTTCACACACTTTTCGATAGGCATCGAAACCGGTAAAGCACATCTCATCCGGGATACGGACGTTTTTCCCATCCTTCAGCCGTTGTCTCCCGGCTTCCAGTTTATCCGGAAAGAGATCGGCCAGTGCAACGATAGACAGGTTGTTTCCTGCATCGAGAAAGTTGAAAGCTGCTCCTATGCCTCTTCCGCCGCATCCGATCAAAGCTGCCTTGATTGGTTTCCCGTCGATCGCTTTGTCCGGTAGTTCGGGTATATAGAGTTCTTCGACAGGGTGTAACGGCACCTGCTTCCCCTTTTCTGAGCAAGAGGTAAATAGCAGACCGGAACCGAGCGTACTACTTAAACCGATAGTGCTACGCCGGATAAAAAGTTGCGTCTGGTCAGTTTCTCTTCTGGTTCCATAAGAAAGGATTTAATGGGTCATTTTAATCAGCGTCTCGTACATCGTGTTCAGTTTATTGTTGCGTGTACGGTTTATCTCGCAATTTCTTCATCATGGAGAAAGCCTTTGTTCAGGGTAAGGAAACGTTTATCCAGTTTTCGGGCCTCGATGATAAGAGGTTCGAGCTCTTTGATAAATGTTTCCGCCTGGTTCCGTTCAAACCGACTGGATTCGTATCTGTTTTCTATCTCTTTGAATGTCAGGTATTGTACGCGCAGGTCGAACATTAAGCGCAGATGTTCAAACTCTGGTATGTTATTCTTCGGTTTTAGGGAAGCCAGTTGTTTTTGTAGGGCGATGGTTTCTGCTTTTACCTCTTTCACGGATGTACCTTTCGGGTCTTTTCCTCTGACGATCGTTCCTGCGGACTTTTTAATATCTGCCACATTCGTTTACTTTCTTCCGGAGTGAAGCCAAAACGTTCCTGTCCATATTTCACGACGAAGGCTTGCGGGTCGATCGGTTCTTCATTTTTGAGGGACTCTCCATAGGCGGCAACTAATATGCGGAAGCCCGAAAGCGGATATACATATCTGACAGGAAACATCCCGATGACTTCCCAATTGGTGTCGTAGCTGAATCCGTAAGTGCCCGATGTGGACCAGGATGTCATAACCACTCCCTGATAATCAGCTTTACGGGCGTAAGGAATGAATGTCTTTTGGTTATTGAAATGCTTTTCCCACTGGGTCAGATAGATGTTGTCGGGATGGCTGCGTATGGAAGGTGCTCCCCAAAAGGTGACTCCGGCATTGAACAGGTTATCCATATTTCCGAAATGATCGCGATCCCATCCATAATTCCAATCCACATAGATGATATCTTTGGGCAATTCATGCAATGCTTCCGGATATTTCAGGATAATATCCGCCCATAAGACGGGTTGTTTACCCATCGATTCAACGATCTCGCACATGGCTTTCACGTAATCGACGAATAATTTCGATTTACCTTCTTTCCTGACTTTCTCTGCACAGGCTTTACAACTGCCCAGTAGATAAGTTTCATCTCCTCCGATATGGAAATAACGGGAGGGATGCAACTCTGCCATTTCTTTGAAGACTTCTGTGAATACTTCTTTGCATTCGTCTATCTTCATGGGACAAACCTGGGAAACTTCTTTCCTGTCCTCTTTCAAATGAGCATACCGGTCGTGGCGGAGAATGTATTCGGCATGTCCGAAGCAATTCTGCAGGGGAATGACATCAATGCCGAGCGTTGAACAATAAGAGACGAATGACCGGACCTCTTCGCGGGAATAGGCATATTTGTTGGAGATGGTGGCATGCTTATCATAAGGATAAGAACCTTCCCATTCCATAATGATCGTATTGATTCCGAATTCAGCCAGTTCCTTCGCGAAGTTCTTGAGGGCGGGCATTGTCATTACCTCGCAACGGAGGTCAATGTGAAATCCTTTGATGGCAAAATCATGTTTATTCATCGCCTTTGGCGATGAATAAACAGACGGACATAGCAGGAAGAATGCCAGGAAGAGTATACCTATGGTCTTCAAGCTGCGTATAGACTTAATGAATGTATTTTTCATATTTATATTTATTTGTTAGTCATGTGTTTACATGGTAGATAAACCGGATTCGGGAACTTCTGCCAATGGAGTTATGTTTAGTTCGGCACCTGTATATCCGGGATTTTGGTTGATACGTCCGGATGAGTTTCCGTCGATATCATTCTGTGGTACCGGCCACCAGATATGATAAGGCTCATTTTAAATTCAGCGCCATTCAGTGCCTTCACTCCTTTATTGTAGAAATTACCTCTGTCCATGATCCGGTCGTAAAAATAGTTATTTTGTGACAATGTAGACATACTATAGCTCCGACCTTTGTAATCTGATTTGCCGGTTCTTGCATACAACAGTGCAATACGGGTCAGTTCTATTTTCCTGTTTTCCTCATATAAAAGTTCACGTGTGCGTTCGTCCAGTAAGGTTTCCATATTTACTTCTCCCGGACTTAGCGGTGCTGCACCGGCACGGGCACGAACGATATTGATGTCACGCGCTGCTGAAGCCGGATCGTCTTTCCAGAGGTAGGCTTCGGCACGTAATAGATAAGTCTCTGCCAGGCGCATGATATACATGTCCGAATAGCCACCGTTGTACTGGGCTGCTGTGGCGGCATCGGGATCCTCGATGTAGAGTTTGTAATGTGCCCATTCTCCCCAGTTCCTCAAGGTGTCGATACATAATAATTGTCCGTCGTCGCTCCACAAGCGTATTGGCTGATGGTAGTACGGTGTACCTTTCAGGTCCGGATTGTTATAGACAAGATCTGTCATTTTCATCCAGTTTCCGGGGGTATGCCGCAGGTCGTTGCTGTCGTCCCAGACGGCATTGGAGCTGTACCATGTCAGGCGGCAACGTCCGATACCTCGTCCGTAAATACCATTATAATCCAGTTCCGGCTCTTTCAGGCGTTTGTCGGACATACCCGGTTTGCCGTCGGGAGTTTGGATACGATTGGTCGTGTTGGCCCAGAACGGGAGAAAGTTACGCATAGCCAGTGTCTTTTGGGATGATTTTGCTGTCTGGTATTCATACCGGTCCAGTGTTGCCAGTAGGACTTCTTTGTTCTCTGTGCTGTTTTTATTCAGCGGACGGTGCAGATCCCAAAGTACATTTTTGGTGTTGTCGGTAACGTCAACGCCGAAACGATTAGTCATTAAACTGTAACGTCCTCCGTCGATAACGGCATTGGTTGCTTTTATGGCTTCATCAAAATCTCCCAGGGTCAGGCAGATTTTGGCTAGCAGATGATAGCAGGCTCCTTTGGAGATGCGTCCTCTGCTATTATCTTCCGCAACCCATTGAACTGCAAATTCCATATCCGATTTGATCTTCTTCAGGATACCATCGCGCTCCACCGAACATAAGTTGGTAACGGGAGTTTCCACCTCCGTGAAGACGGCGGGAATATCATTGAATAACATACAAAGCCGGTAGTAGCGGAAGGCTCTGTGCCATAATGCCATACCCAGGATATTGTTTCGTTCGCTTTCGGATTCGTATGTCGCATCGTCTATTCGGGTTATTACAGTATTGGCGTAACGTATGCCGAGATAATCGTTGGTCCAGTACCAGTACATACGGTTTGTCTGGTCCCAGTTATTATTTGCTGTCGGCAGGATCTTTTCATTCAGGTTCTGGGCGGGACCGGAGATATCAGTCGTTCCCAAAACGCATTGCTCTGAAAAGATCATAGCGGTCAGTATGGGAGAATGTTGTCCTACGAACTCTTCCCGAAGTAAACGGTCGCATGCCGTAACGGAACTCAACATTCCTTCTTTATCGATCAAGGTATTTCCCGGAGAGTAGAAAGATAATGGATCCGGATCTAACCAGGATTCGCTACAACCTGTTGCCAGAAGCATTGTTGTCAGAATAGCATATATTATTTTTTTCATGACTGAATAGTATTATTTAGTTAGACATTAGAATGTTACATTGACACCCAGTGTATAGGTGCGATTGGTACTGCTTACGGTATTGGGGCTGTCGGCGTTGTATGCTTCCGGGTCATAATATTCCCAGTCCGGAGCCCAGCAACCTACATTCTTGATCGTTCCGTAGATGTTCATTCCCTCTATTTTGAATTTGTTCAGGAATGATTTAGGTACGGTATAGCCTATGGATATATTATCCAGACGGATGAATGACAGGGAACGATAGAAGTTCGCTCCGATATTCTTGTCATCCGAATATAAGCGGGCATACTCGTTGGTCGGATTTTCCGCAGTCCAGTAAAGGATCTTGAAATAGTTGGTCTTTGTCAATGTACCGGCTTCGAAATGCTTTGCACGCTGGTAAGGCGCTTTATGTCCCCAATAAGAATAAAGCATAAAGGACAGGTTCCAGTTTTTAAACAAGGTGAATTCGTTGCGAAGGGTCCAGCGGAAACGCGGTGTTTTGTATCCGATAAACTCCTTATCGTTGTTATCATAGATTTTATTGCCGTCCACATCCTTGATCTTCATATCTCCTGGGCGAAGACCATATTCAGCAGCCTGTTCGGCTTCATTTTCCTGCCATACACCGATAACGTTGTATGTCCAGATGGAACTGATATCCTTTCCGATGAACCATTCGTTCTTGATATCGTCCATCTCTTTCCGTCCGATGACATTTCCGTTGTCGTCCAGTACATTTTCATAATCGCCGTATAGATGGTTTACTTTGTTACGGTTTAAAGAGAAATTAAATGTGGTATTCCACTGGAAGTTCTTTGCATCGATATTCAAGGTCCTCAGGGAAAGTTCAAAACCTGTATTCTGAACTTCACCCAGGTTGGCCATAACTTCACCGAAACCGATTGTTTCCGTGAGGCTGCGGTTGATCAACAGGTCGGAAG
This sequence comes from Parabacteroides sp. AM58-2XD, assembly GCF_003463685.1. Taxonomy (NCBI): domain Bacteria; kingdom Pseudomonadati; phylum Bacteroidota; class Bacteroidia; order Bacteroidales; family Tannerellaceae; genus Parabacteroides; species Parabacteroides sp. AM58-2XD. The sequence goes on along the minus strand of NZ_QSDP01000002.1, from coordinate 115,067 downwards.
TAACCATTTTGTACACGTCGATATTACCGGAAATGCGGCTGTCGAGGAATCCGAAATCAAGACCGAAGTTAAAGGAACTGGTTGTTTCCCATTTCAGGTCTTTGTTTGCCATTGTGCTTACGTATACGGAGTTGGAGAGGTCTATATTACCATTCAGGGTCTGATAAATGTACTGGTCCGTTTTCATTTCAGCTAAAGCTGCGTACATACCGATATCCCTGTTTCCATTTTGTCCCCAGGATACACGCAGTTTACCGAAGTCCATTGCGGGGAATTTGAAGAACGGTTCTTCTGAAAATACCCATCCGAGAGCAACAGAAGGAAAAGTCGCATGCGGATTGGATACGCCGAATGCCGAATAACCGTCCCGTCTGACGGATGCTGTAAGCAATATTTTTTTGTCGAATGAGTAGAACAAGCGTCCCATCAGAGCATCGCCGGTATTTCTGGTGTCGTTGCTGGAGATTGCCGGAACCGTACCTGCCTGCATTCTGTGATAACCCAGTATGTCGCTGGGGGCAAATTGCTGAGTAGTCTGTATTTCCTGCCAGGATTGGTTTTCTTCAGCATTCTGTAACAAGGTCACTTCTACCTGGTGTTTTTGGGCAAATGTATGTTCCCAACGGATCAGGTTATCCACCTGCCAGTTGTAGGACATTTCACTTCTTCGCTCCGCATCTCCGCCGAATGATTTCCATACAGGATGTTGTGAAGAGCGGTGGTTCCTGTAGTTGTACAGCAACAGGCGGGGAGAGAAATTTACCTGATAAGAAATACCGAACGGCAGTTTTATTTTGGCATACATGCTTCCGGTGAAGGAATTGCGTATCGCCGAACGGTCTATGAATGAATCGTTATAAGCCGAGTTAATGGAACTGGCATTGTCTATACCTGTCGGATACAGCATCGGGTTACCGTCCAGATCTGTCGGAGTGGAATAGGGAGTATTTGCCCATATCTGGTTCACACTGCGTGGGATAGCTCCCTGGTCGCGATAAGAATATTGTACATTGACACCGGCTGACAGCCAAGAGGTTACATCGAAGTCCAGTTTCAGTCGGCTTCTATAAGATTTGTATTTATCACCGATAACAATACCTTCATTGTTCAGGTAACCCAATGACCAGTAATAACTGACTTTATCTTTCTTTCCTGAAATGTTGACATTATAATCTTGTCGGAATGCTTTCTGATATGTTTCATCATACCAGTCGAATGTTCTTCCGGCAAAATAGTTGTCAAGCTCCGGTTCGAACAGTCCCAGGCGGACGAGCCAGTCATAGGTGTAGTTGCCGGTAGTGGGACGATAAGAGATCCAGTCTTCCAGGGTTACACCTGCCGGAAGGTTGTTGGGGTCTGAAAATTCTCCCGGTTTATGATCTTCGAAGATACTTTCCTGCACATCTTCGCGCCATGCAAGGTATTCCTGTGGGTTGTAAACATCCATCTTATTCGCCAGGGTGGAGATGCCGACGCTGGCATTGAATTGGACGGTAGGTTTTTCAGCCGATCCTTTTTTCGTTGTGATCAGCACGACTCCGGCTGCAGATTTGGCACCATAAACGGCTGCCGAGCTGGCATCTTTCAATACGTCGATCTGGGCGATATCGTTCGGATTGATTTCATCGAGGCTTCCGTAGTAAATAATACCGTCTACCACCAATAAGGGTTCGTTGCTGGCTTTGATCGAACGTTTTCCGCGAATCTCCATGCTACCGCCGCCTTTCGCTGAGTTATCGAGTCCGATATTCAAGCCGGCAACGTTTGCCCTAAGGATATCCTGAACGGTAGCGGGACGTTCTTTTTCCAGTGAAGTCGCTTTTACCTGGGTCACGGCACCTGTCAGGTCTCTTTTCTTTTGTACACCGTATCCAACCACGACAACCTCTTCCAGATTCAGGATCTCTTCTGCCAGGCTGATGTTGAGTGTCTTTTGCCTTTTTACAGGGACTTCCTTCGTTACGTACCCGATAAAGGAGAATGCCAATACTGCATTTTCATTTGTAACGGTTATGGTGTAATGACCGTTAACGTCCGTTATAACTCCGTTGGTAGTCCCTTTTTCCATTACATTTACACCGGGTATCACTTCTCCTTTGTTGTCGGTGACGATACCTGTGACTGCTTGTTTTTGTTGAGTGGCAGAAGGAATGTTATTTGTCTCTGCTGCAAAAACTGGTACTATGGTCATAAGCAGGAAGGCCATAAGTAATAGATCGAATGCCAGTCTTTCTCCATTGTTGATTTTTTTCATACCATCGTACTTTTAAGATTAATAAACTTCCTAATTTTTCACCAGGGATAATGCTTTATTATAAATATCTTTTGTATTTACCGGTTTGCCGCCTTGCCGTATACTTTCATTGGCTGTTTCCATGAATGTGTATATCTCTATCGTTTCTGACGGGCTGACGGGGGCTTTGCCTGTCCGGAAGAATGTGAGGATCGATTTTAATAGTCCTTCATACCCTTCGTATCCTCCGGCAGGAACAACTTTCTTTTCACAAATGACCGTACCGCCATAGGAATGAGAACTGTTCCTTAGTCCTCGAAAAGTCCCTATGCGACCATCTTCCCAAACACCTACAGCGACATCGGAACCTTCATTGGAAGTACATGTGACGGATTGACATCCTGCTCCCATCAGGGTGTATAATATTTCTACTCCATGGATCCCGTACCAAAAGAATCCCGCATGTGAAGGTTCGTTTGTACAGGGTGAATAGCAGTCTGCTCCGACAACCTTTCCTTCCGGGCCGTTTCCGTTTCTCAGTTCTGAATTTCGTGGAGAGAAACGTAGTGCCGAAGAGGAGAATATGGGCACTTGTTTCTCTTCCGCCAGTTTGTAGATTGCCAGAACATCGGAAAGACGGGCGGCTACAGGCTTGTCTATGAACAACGATTTACCGCTTTTTATGACTTCTGTTGCCTGTTCGGGATGTAAGGTCCCGTCGTTTGTTTCCAGTAAGACACAGTCTACCTGTTTTAGTAGTTCTGCTATGGATGAGGTTATTTGTATTCCATGACTTTTAGCTGTCTCCGTATATTTAGGTATGCGGTTGTAGCTGGATTCGATCGTTTGCGATCCGTAGGGATAAGCGGCTACTATCTTAAAACCGACGTAATCGGGTGCCTGGTTCTCTCCGTTGATCAACTTAATAAAAGCCTCGGAGTGGGAGGTGTCTAACCCGATAATGCCCAGCCTGATAGTCTCCTGTGCCTGGAGTCCGAAAGCTGTGAGTAATTGGAAAACAAGTAGTAATAATACATTTCGTTTCATAGGATTATCTTTTAGGAGTTATTATTTATTATCCTGTATTTCTCTGGTAAAAGGGATGCGCTGTCCATATCCAGATATAGCCGGGCATTTTCTTTATTGCGTAGAATCGTAGATGGATATTTTTCACTTACCGGAGCGTACAGTGTGTTGTAGATAGCCTGTGCCTTTGTTGTAGCCGGGACTATGCAAAAAGTATATGTAGCCGACATCAGGACAGGGATGGTGAGCGTGAATGCCTGATGAGGAACTTCGTTAAGTGATGGAAAACAGCCGTCGTGCACTTGTTGTAGCCTGCATTGAGGAGCAAGGTCGACCACTTTCATCCAGGCTTTGTCGTTGAAATCGGCTACATGGGGATCGTTGAAAGCGATATGTCCGTTCTCGCCTATTCCCATGCAGATAATATCGATTGTTCTTTCGGAAAGTAACCGGGTATAGCGCTCGCATTCCTGTTCGAAATGGTCTTTTGTCATTTGTATGTAGTAGACCTGTTTGAAGTCAACTTTTCTGAATATATGTTCTCCCAGGAAATTTCCGAATCCTTGCGGGGCATCCGGCTCCAGGCCGATATATTCATCCATATGAAAGGCATTGATCCGGTTCCATTCGATCGTGCTGTCGGCAATAAGTTCTGCCAGGAAATCATTTTGGGAAGGAGCGGCTGCAAAGATCATATTGATTTCGTCTTTGTTTCGTAATAACTCACGAATCGTTTGTGCGACATCCGATGCAGCGTTCGTTCCCATAGATTGCCTGTCAGTGAATACCTGTACAGTAAGCTTGTTGTTTTTAAAGTGTATCATTTTACTTTTGTTTTTATTTATTTCTTTAATGACCAGTTCATAATGCGGTATCCGAAGACGGCGTACCAGATCAGATATATATAGCAAGGTATTAATACCCAGTAGCCGGTTTGCAGGGATGTTATATCTGCCAGTTTGCCATAGACAAGCGGAAGGATCGCATTCCCGCAGAGGGCCATGACCAGCATGGATGAACCAATTTTGGTGAAACGTCCCAGATTACGTATAGCATGAGGCCATATACCTGCATAAATCAGTGAGTTGGGGAGTCCAAGGGAAGCCAGGAACCAAATGGATAGACCGGCATTATGACCTAACAAGGAAATGTTCGTATGAGCGAAAATGACTCCGAAAGAGAGGATCAATCCCAATACAGTGCAGACTATCAATGCATTTTTTTGTGAAATATATCTGGGGATCAATACTATTCCCAACAGGTAACCCAGTATAGTTGCTCCGAGTGTGTAGGATGGGAAGAACTTGGCATCCAGCAGGCCGACTCCCATGGAACCTGCATAGCTGATGATCGTATCTATGGCTACGACTTGTGTTCCGACATGTAGGAATAATGCCAATACTCCAAGTATTAGATAAGGAAACTGGAAAACAGAGGTCTTATTGCAGTTGGCGGTCGCCAACTCTTCATTCTCTTCTTCCGGGTTGATATCGGGTAGTTTCGATTTATAGATGAATAGACCGATAAACAGGAGTAAGAGACTGAGTATGCTGTAGGGAAGTATGACTCCACGTATCAGTTCATTGAGGGCTGCCTCCTTGGCTATCCCGCTCAACAGTCCTGATTCTACGGATTCCAGGATATCCTGGCTTTTGCCTAGTACGACTGCTGCAAATATGACAGGAGAGACTATACCGGCGAATTTGTTACATACCCCCATTATGCTGATACGACGGGCAGCTGTTTCAATGGGACCTATAATAGTGATATAAGGATTGGCTGCCGCCTGAAGGACCGACAATCCGGTTCCCATAGTAAACAGACCGGTTAGAAAAATCCAGTAAGTCCTGTTCAATGCTGCCGGAATAAAAAGCAATGCGCCTGCTGCCAGGCAGAAGAATCCGTACATCATTCCTTTTTTATAACCGGTTTTTTTCAGTAAATAGGCTACTGGGACCGACATGACCAGATAGGCTATATAGAAGGCGAACGTAACAAAATACGATTGGTAGTTCGTTAATTCACAAGCTATCCTGAAATAAGGAATCAATATAGAATTGACCCATGATACAAAGCCGATAATAAAGAATACGACACCGATGATGGCGATTCCGATTATGACATTTCGCTTTTCTGTTGTGTGATTGTTCTCTGACATATAAACTGTATTTATAATTTCATTTCCCAGCCTTCCTGATAGTTTCTCGACCAGTATTTATCTGCTATCAGCTTGTTTTTGATATGCCCGTTTTCAGGATCGGTTTCCAGTCTTTCTCCTGAGCGTTGGGCGATGTTTCCCAGTTGTACGAGAAGCGTGCTTATATGTCCGGATTCTATCCCGGCATTAAGTTGCTCTCCTTTTTTGATCGCATTAAAAAAGTTCTGGATATGGATGGCATCCAGTTGCTGTGCCGGATCCATTCGGTTACGCGGGTCAGTCTGTATTTTACTTTCTACTTCGCGGAGAACCTGGTTTTTATGATCCATGATTTTATAATGGTTTCCGCCTCCTATCAATAGATTGGCTTTTTCCCCGTAGAAAAGTGCACCGACTGAGTTCCCCTCTATTTTGAAAGAATTACAGGAATGCCCCTCCCATATCATTGATTTCTTTCCGCCAAAGTCCAGGTTGATAACCTGTGTATCGGGTGCTTCCCAGTCATCCTGGTAATAGTAACGTCCTCCGGTCGATTGTACGTTAGTCGGATAATCGAGTTCCATGCCCCACCGTAACAGATCGATCATGTGTGTGCCGTTATTCAGGGCTTCTCCGGTCCCCCATTGCCAAAACCAGTGCCAGTTATAATGGATGATATTATCTCTGTAAGCGGTACGTGGAGCAGGTCCTTGCCATAGCTCCCAGTCAAGCCAGTCAGGGACGGGGGCTTTTTCCCCGGTTCCGATGGGTGCCCGGTTGTTAGTGTACCATGATTTTCCGAAAAAGACATTTCCTATGGTTCCTGCTTTAATCTCATTGATAGCTTCCACAACATTAGGCCATGAACGGCGCTGGTTTCCCATCTGGACTACCTTATTGTATTTTTGTGCTGCACGAACCAGTATTTCGCCTTCTTCCGGTGAATGGCTACATGGTTTTTCAAGATAAACGTGCTTGTCTGCCTTCATCGCCAGTAAGGCTGCCGGAGCATGCCAGTGATCGGGAGTGGCTATCACTACTGCATCCAGATCTTTCTTTTCAAGCAACAGACGTAAATCCTTATATCCTTTCGGAGTCGTATTGCTGATTTTGGAAACTTCTGCAATACATTTGTTTAAAGCTCTGGAGTCGACATCGCAAATGTGTTTTATGATGCAGTTCTCCTGTTTGGCAAAATTCCTTGCCAAAGCGGCTCCACGGGAATTCACTCCTATACATCCTATCTGAATCCGGTCGTTCGCTCCTACTATGTTCGCATAGCTTTTCGCACTGAATTCCGGTAACACGCCACCGAATGATAGCATAGCTGTTCCGGCTACTGCTCTTTTTATGAAATTGCGTCTTGTTATCATATTACTTAATTTTAGTAAATCTCAATATGACAAATTTAGGGAGATGAATTATTCATTTTTACCCACTTGTCGAAACAGAATCCTCAAAATACGTCAAATTTGATAAACTGTATTTCCGTTTATGAGAGTGCGTGTTATCTTTATCTGATCGTCGAACAACAGGATATCTGCCTCTTTTCCTGTCTCAAGGGAACCCATTCTGTCATCCATATGCAGGATACGGGCGGGTGTGGCTGTCATCATTTTTACAGCATCCGTTAAGGGGATTCCGGCAAGCTGCACCATCGTCCGGATAAGGCGGTCGGCTGTTGCTACACTACCCGCAAAAGCACTTCTGTCAAGCAGTTTGGCAACGCCGTCTTCTACTATTACGGTTTGTCCTTCTTTCAGGCTTCCCAGCTTGTATTGACCTTCTGGCATTCCTGCTCCGCGCATGGAATCAGTTATCAGGGCGATCCTGTCGGTTCCTTTGAATTTGTAAATGAGTTGAAGCAGGCTTTTAGGAAGGTGGATACCGTCTGCAATGATCTCGACATCCATGTCGTCTATCAGGAATGCGGCTTCTACGGCTCCTGCATAGCGGAGGGCGTTACGACGAGTAACGGTTTGCATTCCTGAATAAAGATGGGTCATCAGGGAATACCCGGATTTATGAGCTTCCATCACTTCCTCACAGATTGCGTCTGTATGCCCGATGGAAGGAATTATTTGTTTTTCACAGAGTAATTGACCTAATTCCATAGCACCGTCCAGTTCCGGAGCTATGCTCCAGCGTACAATGTCGTCTGTGGCATTCAATATCTTGGTATAATGTTCCGGTGTTGGAGTTTTTAGGTTTGCCGGATCTTGTGCTCCCCGCTGGTTATAAGAAAAATAAGGTCCTTCCAGATGGAGACCCAGGAACTTTGCTCCGGTTTTATTCTGTTTCTTTGCTTTACGGAAGACTTCAAATGTATGAAAAAGTTCTTCATCGGGGCAAGTCAGTGTAGTGGGTAATAAAGCGGTTGTACCGTAACGTGCATGTGTGTTAGCCACAGTCAGATAAGCTTCTACTGTTCCGTCCATAAAGTCAGCGCCTCCGGCTCCGTGGGTGTGCAGATCGATAAAACCGGGGGAAACATACTGTTGTTTGGCATCGATGACTTCACTAGCCTCGTTATATGGAGGTTGACCTTGCCCTATATCGGTTATTTTACCGTTTCCGATAATGATATAACCATTATCGAGGATTCCGCTCGAAAGGATCAATTTCCCGTTAGTGATGATTGTCTTAACCTCTTTTCTACTGTTTGATGATGATATTGCATTCATAATAGTGCTGTTTTAATGTTCAAACAACACAAAGTAAGCATAAAAAATAAGCTCACATGGTACCGGTTGCGAAATAAAAACCTCAAAAAACGAACACCTCTTCATAAAGGGTCGACTTTGTTTTATTTGTTTTTAGGGGTGAATCGTTTCCGATATTGGAGAGGAGTCATTTCTTTTGCTTTGGTAAAGATACGGGAAATATTTTTGTAGTCAGTGAAGCCTGACCGGGTTGCAGCCTCGATCAGCGGCAGGTCGGTAGTGATCAGCAGGTCGGCGAATTTCTCTATGCGGAGATCCAGAAGGTATTGGTATACGGACGTTCCGGTTTCTCGTTTAAATTTCTTTTCCAACACTCGTCTTGAGAAAGGTACTATTTGAGTCAGTTCATCGACTGATAAAGGATTTTGATAATTATTGTCGATGTATTGCAGTAGTTGTTCTATATGTCTGTCGGATACGGCAAAACGTTCCGTAGAGGCACGGGGGACGATCCGTACAGGTTTTATTATAATATCGACTGGTGCAATGATCTTCTTTTCTATAAACTGATGAAGTAGTTTTCCTGCTTCATAACCGCCATTTTCTATATCCAGTTCAATGGACGATAGTTGAGGATCGGAGATATTACATAATAATTTATCATTGTCTACACCCAACACTGCGATTTCTTCGGGAATGCTGATATCATACATCTTGCAGACTTCGGTGATTTGTAAGGCATAATAGTCGTCACAGGCAAAAAGGGCTATCGGCTTAGGTAGGCTTAGTAACCATCTGCTTACTTGTTCGACATCAAAACACCATTTTTCACTGGGTACCCGTTTCCGGTTATTAAATTCATAAACCTCATACCCCTTGTTGCTGACGATCTTTTTGAAGCCTTCGCCACGTTCACGTCCCCACACTGTATCTGTCAGACCATAGTAAGCAAATGATTTATAGCCTTTATGCAGGAAAAAATTAGCAGCGATGACACCTGTCCCGAAATAGTCACCCGTCAGATTGGAAATACCGGAGCTTCGTTCTTTGTAATTTTGAACGATGATCGGTATATTTAACTGGTTTAAAACAGATAGGTCTATATCCGAGAACTGGGCGATGATTGCGTCCGCTCCCCATTTTTTCGCCCATTCCACAACTCCTTCGTCGCCATAAAGTTCCCGGAAATACAAGGGCATTCGGTAAAAGGCCCATGGACCGACTTCCCTTGCATATCTAACGACATTTTCCAGAAGCGACCGGCTGTAGCCACTGGAAAAATCGGTTAACAGAAGTATTTTTATCATATTGTGGTGTTTTTAAAAACTAGCTTTCTCCGGCTCCGGTGCCACATACGTTAATATCTGGCCGCTCAGTTGGAGGAGGGAGATTTCGCAGAGTTTGGTTGAATATTCGGCGATGGATTGCCGTTCTTCGGCTTCCAGCAAGCTGATCTGGGCTTCACGCAATTCGATGCCGGATAATTCACCCAGTTTGTAACGGTCTATTGCGATGCGATGGTTTTCGAGGGCGACAATTACGTTTTCCTTTTCCAGACTCCATAGGTCGAGGTTGTTCCGGTAAGCCATCCACAGATTACTCATGTCGGCACGGAGGCCCAGTTCCAGTTCCTGCTTTTTCAGCTGGCTGTTTTCTATCTGGATGCGGGCGTTGCGGCGTTCGCGGCGGCGGTTCAGTCCGTCGAACAGGTTTAATCCGACAGTCAATCCGTAATTTAATCCTAAACGCTGTTGCAGGTCGGTTGCTCCCACTTCGTACCAGTTGGCTGTGTAGCCATAGCCGGCATTCAGCTTCACATACGGGTAATCGCGGCTTTTTACTTTCTTGTAATCCAGCTCGGAGAGTGTCTGATTCTTCTGGGCGATCAGCAGGGAGGCGTTCGAAGCAGCGTGCTTTGCCAGAGATCTATTTCGTCCAGGAATATGTTCGGGCGTATCACCGAATCTTTTAAAGCGATCTGTTCGTCGATATTATCCAATGCCATCAGCTCGTTCAGCCGGATACGGGAAGTGTGGACGACCTCCAACTGGTTCAGCACGTTTGAACTGTCGGCATTGAAGTCGACCTGCGCCTGTTGCAGGTCCATTCGCGAACCTGAACCGATATGATAGCGCTCTTCTGCGATACGGACACGTTCACGGGAAAGGTCCAGGGAAGAACGCAGGTTGCGCAGACGGATATACTGGCGGATCATATTATAATATTCGCCGGAAAGCGTAGCGACAAAATCTTCTATCGTCAGGCGGGTATCCAGTTCACCCATTTTTTTCAGTTCTTTCAGGCGGGCGTATTCGGCCTGGATGCCGAAACCGTCGAATACCGTCCAGTTTACGTTCAATCCGATATTCCCCGTTTCACTGTTCACTCCGTTTTCCTTTTCGGTCGTACCGTCAGATAGTTTGTTACGGTTATTGTTAACCGTACCACTGAATCCGCCGCTCATGTCCACTGTCGGCAGATAACCGGCGTTGCCGGGTGTTGCGTTATTATTGCTGATCAGTTGCTCGTTACGTATGATGCGGATGGAATAATTCCGTTCCAATCCGGTTTCGATGCATTGTTTCAGGCTGTATACCTCCTGCGCTTTTGCACCTAAAGCCGTAGAAACAGCCAGTATCGTTATCAGGATTCTTCTCATATCTTTTTTGCTCTGTCTGTTGATATAAAACTATACATGGCGGGGACGATGAACAAGGTCAGGAAGGTCGAAACCAACATACCGCCGACAACGGCAACACCCATCGCAATACGTCCCTGTGCCCCTTCGCCACTGGCATATACCAGTGGAACCAATCCGAGGATCGTAGACACACTGGTCATCAGGATCGGACGCAGACGTTGTGTGGATGCCGAACGGATCGCTTCGGCCATACTCAACCCCGCCTCCTGGCGCTGGTTGGCAAACTCCACGATCAGGATACCGTTCTTCGCCACCAGACCGATCAGCATGATGATACCGATCTGGCTGAATATATTCATCGTGATACCCGAATAACTCATAAACATCAAGGCCCCTGCAATAGCCAGCGGCACGGTGAACATCACCACCAGCGGGTCTTTGAAACTCTCGAACTGGGCGGCGAGTACCAGATAGATCATCAGCAGCGCCAGGATCATGGCGAACATCAGACTGGAAGAACTCTCACGGAATTCCTTCGATTCGCCGGAAAGGGCGGTACGGAAACTGCCGTCGAGCGTCTCAGCCGCAATACGGTCCATTTCGTCCAGGCCGTCGCCGATGGTATAGCCTTTGTTCAGTCCGCTGGATACCGTCGCCGAAACGAAACGATTATAACGGTATAGCTGGGGCGGTGCCACGTCTTCAAGCAATGACACCATATTGTCCAGCTGGATCATCGAACCGTTGTCGCTGCGTACGTAAATCGACTTCAGGTCGAGCGGCGTGTTACGCTGCTGGCGGTTGATTTCGCCTAATATCTGATATTGTTTACCGTTCATATAGAAATACCCCATACGCTGCCCGCTCAGTGCATATTGCAATGTTTGGGCGATGTTGCGGGTACTGACGCCCAGCGAAGAAGCCTTGTCGCGGTCGATCTCGATGCGCGTTTCCGGCTTGGTGAATTTCAGGTTCACGTCCGCCATCTGGAATATAGGGCTTTCGTTGACCTTTTGCATGAAGGTAGGCAAGTGTTCCGCCAGTTTTTCCAGGCTGGGAGCTTGTAGTACATACTGTACCGGCATACCTCCGCGGCGTCCCCCGAAGGTGGACTGCTGCTGAACGAATGCACGTGCCTGAGTCTCTTTTCTCATGGCAGCCGATAGTTTTTCGGCTATTTCCATCTGTGAGCGTTCGCGTTCTTTTATGTCCGGCAGAATCACACTGATGTTGGCATTGCTGCTGGAAGCACGGTTCGTCAGGAATTTGCGTTCGGGGGCAATGGAATCGGCCAGTTCGGCTATCCGGTCGGAATAATCGCGGATGAATTCGAAGGTGGCACCCTCCTGGGCACGCATATTGATGGAGATGGAAGAGCGGTCTTCCAGCGGTGACAATTCGGAACGGATCGTTTTCCAGAAATATCCGATCGAACCGAACATGACAACCACGATCGGAATAGCCCACCATTTATGGCTCAGGAAATAATTGAGCGACCGGGAGTAAATAGTATTCAATCCTTCAAAGAAAGGTTCGGTCTTTACATACAGCCAGTTCTTCTTTTCCCGCTTGCGCAGTAATTTGGTGGCAAGCATCGGCGTGAAGGTCAGGGCGACAAACGAAGAGATCGTCACAGAACCGGCGATCACAATACTGAACTCCTTGAACAACCGTCCGGTCATCCCCTCCATAAATACGATCGGAAGGAATACGGATACCAGCGTAACGGTCGTTGAGATTACCGCAAAAAAGATTTCCTTCGAACCTTCGATACCCGCCTCTTTCGGATTCATCCCTTGTTCGATGCGGACATATATATTTTCGGCCACCACGATAGCGTCGTCTACCACCAGGCCGACCGAGAGCACGACTGCCAACATGGTCAATACGTTGATGGAGAAACCGGAGATATACATCACGAAGAAGGCGCCGACCAAGGATACCGGGATCACCACGCAAGGCACCAGCGTAACACGCCAGTCGCGCAGGAACAGGAAGATGATCAACACAACCAGCGCCAGCGCCACATAAATCGTCTCTTCCACCTCGTAGATGGAGGCACGGATAAAACGAGTATTGTCGTAGATCATTTCTATCGACACATCTTCGGGAAGGTCTTTCTTTAACTGTTCGATACGGTTGTAGGCCTCGTCGGCAATCTCGATATGATTCGCTCCCGGCTGGGGAACGATTACGCAGATAACCATCGGCTCACCGTTTTTACGCAGGATACTGCGCAAGTCTTCCGGGGCCAGTTCCGCCCGCCCGACATCTTTAAAGCGGACGATATTGTTTCCGTCTTCTTTGACAATCAGGTCGTCAAACTCTTTTGCCGTATGCATCAGTCCCAGTGTACGGATAGACAGGTCGATCGTATTCCCCTCGATACTGCCGGAAGGCAACTCCACGTTTTCCGCATCAACCGCGTTTTTCACGTCCAAAGGAGTAACCCCGTAACCCGCCATCTTGATCGGGTCGAGCCACAGGCGCATGGAGTAACGTTTTTGTCCCCAGATATCCACACCGCTCACATTGGAGATCGTCTGCAAACGTTCTTTCACCGTCAGTTCGGCGATTTCACTCAGTTCCATCAGCGAACGCCTGTTGCTCTGTACGCCGATCTGCATGATAGGGGTAGCATCGGCGTCGGCCTCGATACGGTGGGAGGGTCGCAGTCGCGCGGCAGATAGCGTTGTGCACGCGACACCTTGTCGCGCACGTCGTTGGCAGCCGTTTCCATATCCACCGACAGTTCGAATTCGACGGTGATACGGCTGCTGCCCTGGCTACTGACACTGCTCAACGAACGGATACCCGGTATACCGTTGATATTCTGCTCCAACGGCTCCGTGATCTGGTTCATGATAACCTCGGCATTCGCTCCCGGATAGGATACGTTGACCGAGATAATAGGCTGGTCCACACTGGGGAACTCGCGAACCCCCAGGAACTTGTAGCCGATCATACCGAACAGCAGGATGACAAGCATCATTACCGTCGAAAGTACCGGCCTGTTTATACTGGTTTCCGATATATTTGCCATAGGGGAATTTAATACAGATTATCAATTGTTACTTGCATGCCGGTACGCAGCTGCATCACACCGGTAGTGATTAGTGTATCACCGGGTTGTACGCCATTAAGTACCTGTACATGGCTTTCCGTACGCAGGCCGATCTCTATTTCAGCGGGTTCAGCTACTCCGTTTTTATACAGGTAAACAACGTTCTTGCCCATTTCCGGAATCAGCGCTTCGCTCGGGATAGCCAGCGCATCCTTGATCTCACGCTTGGTGATCTCTACGGAAGTGTAACGGCCGGGGAAAATGCTTTCATTCGTATTGGGATACGTGGCACGCACCTTCAGGGTACGGGTCGTCATATCCATTTTACTTTCGACGGCATATACTTTCGCATTATAATCGCGCATGATACCGTTCGAATCTTCCAGGCGGAAGACGATCATCGTTCCGTTCTTCACATCGTTTGCATATCTTTCGGGAATGGAAAATTCGATTTTTAACGGAGATATTTTAGTCAGCTTGGTAATGACGGTTGTCGGAGAGACATAGGCCCCTTCGCTGACCGAGCGCAGACCGATGATCCCGTCGAAGGGAGCGCGCAGTTCGGTTTGCAGGATATTGGCTTTTACCAGGTCGATGTCGGCCATCAGCTTTTCATACTCAGTCGTTACCTGTTCGTAGGCCTCCTGGCTGACCGCATCTTTTTCCAGCAAGGTGCGCTGGCGGTATACCCTGTCTTTTGCCAACGGGATCTGGGCTTCCAGCTTCCTGAGCTGTGCCTGTAAAGGTTTTTCGTTGATCTTGGCCAGCAGGTCGCCGGCTTTCACATGCGTTCCTTCACTGAAATAGATATTCACCACTTTCCCGGACGATTCGAAGGATAAGTCTACTTCTTCGTCGGGAATGATACTGCCTGTACTGATTACTTTGTCGGTCAGCGATTGGAATTTCAACACTTCGGCGTTAATGTTCAGCACTTGCTTCCGTGCGCCTGCTCCCGGTGCGGGAGCTACAACGGAATCCTTGCCTGATGCTGTCAACTGGTTCTTTATCTGTGGATAAATAATCATTCCTGCAATCATCAGGAAGATTGCGGCGGTAACGCCCCACTTCACTCTCTTCGTCATATTTTCAATGGTATCTACTTTAAAACTTATCAATAGGCATGTAAATATACACAACTCAATCGAGATATAGACAAACGGAATAAAAAAAGGTTTAATCGGTGGCGATAAATATCTCTTTTTTCTTGCATCTTATTGTATTATTCACTATATTTATACCATTGAATAACGCTTAAAATTTAAGACTTATGGAAGAAATGAAATACGAAAAAACAAATTACAAAAGAGCGTATGGAGTGACCGAATTCGCCCAATTGTATTTCCCGGGTCGTACACCGATGGTTGCCTATCAACGTATGTGGGAATGGATACGCACTTCGCGCGGGCTGAAAGCGAAACTGGAAGCTGCCGGATGGGTGAAATTCCAGAAACTTTACACACCTAAGCAGGTGGCGGTATTGATCGACCATCTGGGAGAACCTTAATGCACAGACCTTTTACGATCTGTTGCCAATAATCATCGCGGCATCCTGTCCGCCCTAAACACTTAGTACCATGAACATGGAATTAAACCAAACCGTTGAATGTACTTTCTTTGCTTCTGCGTTCAACGTCAACGATCTGCAAACAATAACTTTAGACCAGTACATCGACCAGATCAGAAGTAAAAAGTATGCCTCCGCTATCACCCGCCTCCGTGCCGAATATCTTGCCGGACATACGGAAGAAGGGGATAAGCGTAAAAAGAAACTTCCGCTGCTTGTTGCCGGAGGAATCATGAAAGGGGGACGAAAACGCGAACACCTGGTGCGTTACAGCCGTTGCATCATTGTCGATATCGACGGTGTGCCGACTTCGGCGGAAGATGTTCTCCGCCGGGCAGAGGGGTTGCCTTATGTCAAAGCCGGGCATATCAGTGCTTCGGGCAAAGGCGATAAACTTTTCATACTGGTGGACAGCGACCTCGACCTTCATCTGCCGGCTTTCGAAACCGTCTGCCGCAAGTTGGAAAACGACCTGCCCGGTATCGTGATCGATTACTGCGGGAAAGATCCTAACAGGGGATGCTTTGTCAGCTATGACCCTACTGCTTTTTATAAGGAAAAGTCCGAAGTCGTTCCTGTCAAGGTGGAAGCTCCGCCGGCACCACAGAAACATGCTCCGGCTTCAGCCATCCCGTCTTCCGACGGAGCGCTGGGTAATTACATGAATAAGTTTGAGACCGACAATTCTTTTTCTTCCGGCAATCGCCATACGTTTGTCATGAAACTTTCGGGGGCCTTGAACGCTGCCGGATTCGAAGAGACCGAAGTGAAAAGAGAATGCCTGAGCCGCTACGCCGAACCGGGTTTTACGGAAAAAGAGATTGCCGGTATCGTTTCGGATATCTATACCCGTTATCGTTCGTCCCACGGAAGCAACCCTTATTGCCCTCCCGAGCACCGGAAACCGCATCAAAAACTCAAAAGCCTCAAAAGTTTACCTGATCGTCCCGATAGCGAAGAAGCGGACGAATTTGAAGAGGAAGGCGTTGATATAGAACCGGATGAAACCCTTCTTCCTCCTTTTCGGGAAGAGTTTTTCCAGTCGTTGCCATCCCTTATCCGAGACATTCTGGCGTATGCCCGCGATGATACCGAGCGGAGCGTCCTTTTGTTGTCGTCGCTGGCCATGTTGAGCAGCGTAACGCCCCATGTGCAGGGTTCCTTTGCGAGGAAAGAGTATCAGGCACCTTTTTACGGAGTAGTGATCGGCGAATCCGGAAGCGGGAAGGGTTGTGTCGCCTCCCTTTTTAAGCTGATCGCTTCGTGGCAACGCTATGTGTACGACAATTCACGTTGCGAGGTGAAAGAATATCTGAAGAAAAAGGAAGAGTATGAATTGTATCAGAAATTACTGCTGCGTTCGGGAGGAAAGAAACCAACCGGACTGGCTCCCGAAAATCCGGAACCGGTAAAACAGATGAATCTGAATATCTCCGGTTATACCTCGTTGGCGCGGATGATCGAGCAACTGGAAACGAACAGCCATTATGCTTCCTGCCTGTTTGAAACCGAGATGGAGGCGGTGACCAACACACTGTTTCAGGATTATGGCAACTATGGTTATCTGCTGAACCAGGCGGCTCATCACGAACGGATCGGCAATTCCACCAAGACGAACGGTTCCCTGCTGGCTTCTTATCCGTTGCTGAGTATGTTGCTGACGGGTACGCCGGAGATGTTCCGTCGCCTGGTCCCTTCGGCGGAAAGTGGTTTGTTCAGCCGTTTGATGGTCTATAAGATTGCCGGGCATGGTGAATACCGTCCGCTTACTTCGGAAGATGACACTCCGGCGGCGGCCCATTATTTCGATAGCCTGGCGGAGCGGGTGCTGGATATCGGCGTACACCTGGACAAACATCCTACCTGGGTGCATTTCAGTGATACGCAGCGTAAACGGCTGAACCGTTATTTCAAACAAGAATATAATAATGTACGTGTGTTCGGGCATGAAGATGTGGCTTCCGCTGTGTTGCGTTACCGGTTGGCTATCTTTCGTATTGGGATGGTGCTCACGGCGATTCGCAAAGGGGAGACACTGAGTGAGGAAAAAGATTGGGTGATCCGTGACGATGATTTCGAAGTGGCTTTCCATATCGGTACGATCTGTTTGCAACACACCTATGTGGTGAGCACTTCCCTAAAGAGGAATAAAAAGGAGTTGCGTTATAAAATGCCTTTCATTTCGCAGAAAATCTTCGCCGAGATGCCGGTAAAATTCAAGCGTGCGGAGATTCGTGACGCGGGACATGTCCTCCTTCTAAGCAAATCTTCGGTCGACCGTTTATTGACTTCGGCTGAGAAAAACGGCTTAATCGTTTCATTAGGAGCTGGTTATTTTCATAAAACAACCATAGGCAGGGAGATTTCCGTGCCGATAATACCCTAGGAAATTTTTGAGGCTTTTGACGCAATTAACTGTAGTTAACAATCGCTTTCCCAAAACCACCTTTTCCCCCAATGGGTAGTAACTGGCCTGAAAACGAGTAGGCATCGGGGTTCTGACGGGTAGGCAGCCATTTTTGACGGGTAGGCACCGGATAGGATATTCCTGAAAGATGAAATTTGTATATGATTTGAAATATAAAGTATAGGTGGAAAATTGAATGACTAAAAAAAACGTTCCTTTTTTCTCGTCAGCAAAGGTACCACATTCTTTTAATCCTCCAATCATTTTCAAAATATTTTTTTCTTTCCTATATCCTTTCTTATCAACAGAATAGCAAAGTGAGTACGAAAATCGCTCTTTTGAACACAAAGATAAAAGAAGCGAAAAACAATGGCGAGAAAAAAGGAACGTTTTCTCTAGTCATTGTTATAGAATCAATCAAATTTGAGACATATAAATATAGTATTAATTTTAAATTTTTTCGTATGCGAAACTTTACTAAAACAAAAGTGCTAACTCTTAGCGCTATGTTGGTTTTGGGCTCAGCATCGGTATTTGGACAGGTTGAAAATGCTCCTGCATGGGATGCTGCCAAATACGCAGGTTTGACTGCTGCTCAAAAACCTATTTTGTATGAAGCTGAAGGTAATGACGTACTGCCGGGTTTCCCTGGTAAGGCTGTAAATGTAGATGGCAAGAAAGTTTGGGGTAATGGTGTTTATTTCCGTGCTTTTAATGGAACTGCTACTACAGCTAATGTATATTATCCCAATATTACCGAAAAGCCGACAAACAATTATACCACTACTACGGTATGGCAAAGTGGTACTGACTCTTTAGGAATCTTCTTGGGTGACAGTCAGAGTGGTGAGTTGATGTTCGATTTGTCAACTAAATATATGACAAATGTACGTGAACTGAAAGTTAAGTTAAGTGCTGAGAACTTCGGTTTGGCTGCAACTTCTTCTGCTGATTGGCATATTAAAATTGCTGTATTTGATTTGGAAGGTAATCCAGTAAAGAGAAGTGAAATATTGAAAAATGGTTCTGCTTCTGCTAATGCTGAATTTAAATCTGACGGTGCAATCTTTAAAACAGGTGCAGCTGATGTAGAAGATAAAGTAATCAATTTGTTCGATGTTGTAACAGATCCGATTACTGATGCAAGAATGTTTATTGAAGGTTCTTTGGATAATAAGTTGATCCAGGTGACCTTGTGGTCTGATTTTGTTGCCATTAAGGATGTAGAAGAAACTGGTTCTAAGAGCCATTTCGCTCCGGCATTGGTTGTTAGCGGTTTCCAGATGAATTTCGACGAACCGACTTTGGCTTTGACTGCCGATGTAACATCTTTTGAAGCAGGTTTAGGTTTAAAGAGCTGTACATCTGGTACTTTGGCGTTGAGCGCAGAAAATGTTAAGTTGCCTGCTAAAACAACTGCTGAAGATGCTTTTGTATGGACAAACGTAACAAATAACAACGATGTTGTTCGTGCTGAATTTGAAAAAGAATCAGTTGACGCTAAGTTGGAAGATGAAGTAACATATGATTTCCAACCGAAATCAATCGCTACTTTCTCTGGAAAATATGCTGCTAAGTTACCAGAAACAGATGTATTGAATCCTATCCGTTTGTCTGCTGAAACAGGATTAATTTCTGCAAACTCTGTTCCTGAATTAGCTTTCGCTAAAGATCATATCTTTTTTAATGAAAATTGCCAGACACAAGAAGTAGAAGTTGTGGGTAAGAATATTCCTGATCAGAAAACATATCCGATGGATTTCTTGGCATATGAAAAGATGACTTCTGATCAGTGGACTTCATATGGTAAAGTGAAAATAACTGACGGTATTAAATATTCTTCATGTGGTGTAATAGAAGAAGGTTCTAAATTGACTTTAGCGTTGAGAGAATGGACTAACGACATCACTCGTGAAGAAGCATGGAAAATCGCAGTGAATGCAGACTACAAACCGTTAGGTTTTGATGCTTATGGAAAATCGGCTGGACATTGGCTGCAGCTAGAGTTGGTGCATTGTGGTTGACTTATGAAGGCGAAAACTTTGACGGTACAGTAGGTCGTTATACAGCCGACAATGTATTCTTCGCTCCTTATAATAAGAAAGATGCATTGGATAACTCTCGTTATGCTTCACGTGTTAAGAAATTGGTGTTGCATGGTAGCGAATTGAAACCTACAGGAAATGACGGTATCGCTAAAGTTCGTGTAACTTTACAGAATATTGCAAATGCAAACCAGAATGATACAGATAACCAGGAATTCCGTTTCAAATTGAGTGAAGATGGTGCTTGGGTAAATAACAATACGGATACATTGGAAATCAGCATCAATACATTGGACGATGCTAAGATGAAGCAGTTCCGTGAAGAAGGTCTTCCTATTTACGTACAGTTCGTTCCGAATAAGGATGGCTTCTTGGATCCTGAAAAAGCAAATGTAAAAGAATGGAATCCTGATACATATGAATTGCAAGTTTGGGCTGTAGGTGTTGAGTCTGAAAGCAATTGCCCGTTATGTGGTGTTGGTGTAGTTGCAGGTTTATATGGTGATACTCGTGCTAATCTGTGGAGTAATATCAATAACTTGAACCTTATCGACGAAATGCACAATTCTTATCGTCCTTCATTTGGTACAAATTTACCGAACTTAGTATATCCTGAATTCCAGAAATATTTTGGTAAGGTATATCAGGATGAATGTGATTACGTAAACCCATTGGCAGTAGACTCATTCTACGTAGCTGGTTACAACTTGGAAAAAGTAGTTAATGTAACTCGTAAAGCGAATGTAAGCGCATATCCGAATGCATTTACTTATGTATCAAGGATATGTTGAATGGTGGTGCAGCTGTTGATAAACTGACTCCGAACCAATATGGTGAAGTGTTAGGTTTAGTGGTTGTAACATTCAATCAAGCTACTAAAAACGGAGCTATGCATAGAGCTGAAGATTTGTTCACTGTTAAGTCTAACGAAAATGTAATGACTTGGACAGACGGTGAATTGAATCCGTTAGAACAGTTTAATTATATGCATTATGTAAACGAAGGTGAAGTATATGGTTTCATTTACAAACCGGAAATTACAATTACTCCTGCTACAGATATCACAGCTAATGTAGATTCAAAAGCTGATGTGAAGGTTGTTATCGAAGGTAAAGAATTCAACCCGCTGACTGCAACAGAAGCTATTAAGGTTTCTTTGGGTACAGTAAATTATGATAATCCATTTACTTTGACAGCTCCGGCAAATGTAAAGGTTGATGTGAACGGTTCTTTCACTACTACTGCTACTGTTCACTATGCTCCGACTGCTGCTACAGCATGTGCAAAAGAAAATGTAGTGATCGTAGAGGCTAACTGCTTAACGAATGATTTGGCAATTGCTGGAGAACCGACTGTTGGAGATGAACTTCCTGTATTGCAACCGATGGTACACGGTGATATCGACGGTGCAACAGCTGTCTTGAAATGGGAAGGTATTCCGGGTGCTGACTATTATGTAGTACAGGTAGGTCACTTGGCTCCGAAGAATACATCTAAGAATGTCTTCATGTCTGAAGTATTGGCTAAGAGTAAAGGTTCTAACCAGAATAGCGATATTTTGTCTGTAGAGTTGTTCAACGGTACAGGTAAAGTAATCAATCCTAAAATGATTGTTAACTATTATCTGAAAGTAGTTCGTACAGATAAAGCTGGTGACGAAGAAGTATATTATGGTCACTTCAAGAATACAACTATCAATACATTCAATCTGCAAGGCGGTTGGACAAACAGTGCTGTGATCATCAGTGAATTCCGCGATAAGAAGGGTACAGATGAAAACGCAGGTAACCTTGTAAACATCACAATTAGCGATCAGTATCGTTATAATGTATATCTGATGGAAGGTGAAAATCAGATCGACGTCTTCACATTCGGTGAAGCTGGTGCTCACTTAGCACGTAAGGCTTATAACGGTATGCCTGAAAACCAGGGTGAATTCAACATCACTGACTGGGAAACTATCAATACTTCTTTAGTTGATGGCAACGGTATTGCTTCTTATTGGTGGGAAGGTCCTGAAAACGTAGAGTTCAACTTGGTTGATGGTGCGGAATCTGTAAAAATTCATGCTGGTAACGAAGCTAACTATACGAAGGATGGCAAATACTTAACTGTAAATGTTAAGAACATGAAGCCGAATAGCTTGTATGATGTAACAGTTACAGCTTATCATCCTTGTCTGTTTGCTGATGGTAAAACTTTGTTAGCACAAGAATTCATTCCTACTTCTCAGTTCGTTGGAGACAATGTAGGTGAAATCGAAATCGAAGTTGGCAAGGAAGGTACTGTTACAGCTAACGATGAAATCAATGCTTCTGCTGTGAAGGTTGTTGCTGGCGAAGGTCAGATCACAATTGTTGGTGCAGCAGGCAAGAGAGTAGCTATCAACAATCTGCTGGGTCAGACAATTGCTAATACTGTTATCACTTCTGATGACGCTGTTATCAAAGCTCCTGCAGGTATAGTTGTAGTAGCTGTTGAAGGAGAAACAACAGTTAAAGCTATCGTAAAATAAGAAATTATTTATAATCAATAAATTAGAGTTGACTGCGTGATTCCGTATGGAATTAATTAACCTGCGACAGGCGAACAAGTGTCATATTAATACTAAAGTAATGAAATAAAGTTCTTCTGTTCTACCTCTGTGAAGAGTGAAAACAGACAAAAACAAAGCCCCGGCAGAATTTCCTGTCGGGGCTTTCGTATGAAATAGGAAACAAAACCGGATCACTGAAGAAAAGTTCTAAAGTACTCGTGATATACAATTGTAATCAGGGCAACCGTACCAAAAGGATGTTCCAAGGTAGAAATATTTGAGCTATCTATTTAAGTGACTGGTTGTACCTGTCTCCCCTCTTGAGAGGGGGTAGGGGGTGTGTTAAAGCCAGTCAATAAAACAAGCCTTGTTACAGGTTTATTTGCCGTCTGCTTCAGCTGACGGATTAGTCAGGGGTCTATCTCATTGGACTTTAGTCCCATTTCTTACAGGTTTCTATCTAAGAGACATGTGGCTGAAGCCAAAAGAGAGAAACAACTTGTAAACCGTCAGCTGAAGCAGACGGCAAATGAACCTGTAATAGTCTAGTGACTCTGATTAGGATGGTTGTATGGCGGGGATATGACACACCCCCTTCCCCCTCTCCAGAGGGGAGCCAGGTACAACCAGTTGCTATAAACAAACACTCATATTTGACAAGATCTGAAACAAGTTATTTGGGTGTGGTTGCCCTGGTCTGAGATATCTGAAAGCTATTTATAATTACCAATACAATATCAACCCCGCAACCCCAGCCAATGCAATCATCAGTATCGGATGGACCTTGAACTTCCAGGTAAGGATGAAGGCGGCACCGAAGATCAGGAAACTTTTGTAGTCGATGAAGTTCTCTTTGTTCATCAACATGAGTGCAGCGGCGGCGATCAGTCCGACTGTGGCCGGACGTAAGCCCGTAAAGGCGGCAACGACATATTTGTTGTTCTTGAACTTGGCAAAAAAGTAGGAGATGACCAGTACCAGTATGAACGACGGCAAACATACGGCAAATGTGGTCAGACAGGAACCGAGGACTGCCATAAAAGGAGAATATCCGGCATTATGTATGGCCGTATAGCCGATATAAGTCGCACTATTGATCCCGATCGGACCGGGTGTCATCTGAGAGATTGCGACAATGTCCGTGAACTCTTGCAGAGATATCCATTTATAGCGGTCTACTACATCTGCCTGTATCAGTGAGAGCATGGCATATCCGCCACCGAAACCGAAGATCCCGATCTTCAGGTAAACGTAAAGTAACTGTAACCAGATCATATCAATTCTTCTTTATCTTTAAACCATATACCAACCCGCCTGCAATGGCAACCAGGATGATCCATACCGGCGAAACGCCTCCTATCCAGATCAGCAACGCGGCTGCAACAGGGATAAGCATCGTGAGATAACTCAGTTTGATGGAACGTGCCGTAGTGATACAAGGCACGGCGATCAGCGCCACGACGGCGGGACGTAAGCCTTTGAATATCTTTTCAACCCATTCATTATCCTGCACGCGGGTGAAAAACGTGGCGATCAGCAGGATAATCAGGAAAGACGGTAGGATTGTTCCGAGTGCGCAAACTACACTCCCCATACTTTTTTTCAACTTGTAACCGACAAAGATGGAGATGTTTACAGCGAAGATACCCGGTAACGACTGGGCAACGGAGAAAAGGTCGATGAAATCTTCTTTCGACAGCCAGCCGCGGTCTACTACCTCCCGTTGTATCAATGGCAGCATTGCATAGCCACCGCCTATCGTCCCCACACCAATTTTCAGGAAAGTAAGAAAGAGTGTCAAATACATAATAAAACTTTTAAGTAGGAGGCAAAGGTACTTAATTGGATTGAAAAAAGGAAAATACAGAGCTACTCTTTGCCCAGGAGGATGAGATCGGCTAACCTTAGGGAGTTAGATCGACTAACCAACGGCAGTTAGGCTGTCTATCTGGAGAGAGTTAGACTAGCTAGCTGCCGTTGGTTAGTCGGTGCGCCTAAAATATGTTAACGGATCAATCCAGCACGGTGCCGGGTTCAGCTTGGTCTTTTCTTTCCAAAGCTGGAAATGAAGGATGGTGGCATTGCCACTCTCCGTATCGGTGAATATCTTTCCGATAGTCTGACGGGTGCTGACTTTATCGCCTGCCTTTACATATACCTGGCTCAGGTTGCTGTAGACGGTCAGGTAATTACCATGACGTATGATGACGGAGTTATTGTAGCCGGGCACTACGAATACACGGGTTACCTCGCCATTGAAGACGGCACGGGCTTCGGCTCCGGGATTTGTCTGAATGTCGATACCGCTGTTGTTGGTGCGTACGTATTTCAGTTCCTGATGCTGTTGTTCGCCGAAGGTTCCGACGATCGTATAACGTCCGGCTACGGGGAAGGGCAGGCGGCCACGGTTGCCGGCGAAGTCGTCGGACAGTTTCTTTTCGGCGCGTGTCATGGCATAACCGCCTTTGGTATCGGCTACGCGTTCTTCCTGTACGGGTTCTTTGACCGGCTCTTTTCCTTCTGCTTTGGCCTTTTCGCGGGCACGGCGTTCACGTTCGCGGGTGGCCTTAGCTTCGGCTTCGGCACGGGCTATCTCTTCGGCAATCTGCTTTTCGATCTGACGGTTCAGGGCATTGGCTTGCTGTTGCTTCTTCCGGAGTTCTTCTTTCAGCTGCTTTTGTTTTTTGTTGAGTTGCTGTACTTCGGCTTTCTGGCTGCTTTCCTCGGTCTGGAGCTTTTGGCTCTCCTGTTCGCGGGTTCCCAGCAATGCGTTCTTTTCGGAACGTGTCTTTTCCAGTTCTTTCTGTTTGAGGGTGATCTCGGTTTGTTTGTCGATGATCTCGGTGGCCTGGTGCTTCTGCCAGTCGGCATATTCACGCAGGTAACGCATACGGCGCATGGATTGTGCGAAATTATCGGCGGAGAGGATAAAGAGCAGTTTATCCTGCGAACTGCGGCGTTTGTACAGGCTTTGTGCGGACTTGCCGTAGTTCTCACGTTTACTGCCTAGTTCTTTTTCCAGCTTGCTGATCTCACGGCGGGAAGCGGCTATCTGGTTATCCAGTTCGCCTAGTTCCTGGTTGAGCAGGCTGATCACCTTTTTACGGGAAAGGATCTGTTGTGAGAGCAGATTTAGCCGGTTGAGGGTGTTCTGGGCTGTTTGCGTCGTCTCTTGCAGTAACTGGTTTGTCATTTCGACTTCGGCCAGCGCTTTCTTTCGCTGTTCTTCAAGCTGTCTCACCCGGGCGGACTTCTGTCCGAAGGCGGTCAGGGCAGATAACATGAATATGACAAACCAAATGTACTTCATTTTTATTGCTGGCTGTTACTGATTGATTTTATGATTTGTGCAAAGGTAATACGTTTATACTTAGCCGGAATGGAGAAGTCCAGATTAACCGGAACATTTGTCTGGATGCGGGAGAAACGGAAAGCGATGCCTCCCTGCGACGAACCGTTTGCCAGGACCTGTACGTCCATCAGCATCGGGAAAGGCTGTCCTTCCGCCACGCGGAAATCGGAATAGTCCCATTGCAGGGCATATTGCTCGGACGGGTCGGTGATGTAGGTGGAAAGCAACTTCTCTTCGCCGTCGGCAAAGAAGGTGTAAAGCAGTCCCATCGTGTCTTTGACCTTGATCTCGGCAGTCGAGCCTTCCTGGTTCAGTTTGAAACGTTTGTACTGTTTGGAGTCTATCTCCTGTTTGCCGGGCAGGAAGATATGGTTGGTGAACAGTGCCTGGAGGTTATAAAAGTTAAATTCGATCGGTGTCTGGCCTTTCAGGTCGGCATAACGTTCGGCGACATACCGTTTGTTCATGCGGTCTACTACCTTTATGCTGTCGACGGTAAATTCGGCGCGGAAAACTTCGATCCCCAGGAATGGCTGTACGGATAGCTGGAAGGCGCTGTCCCTGACCATCTTCAGGTCGACACGCGAACTCATGTTGTTCTTGGCCGTTTTCAGTTCTGCATTCAGGCGTGCCGTCATCGTATTGAACTGAAAAGAATGTTCTTCCATGGCTTCAAAAAACTCGTCGTGTGCCTTGGCACTGCCGGAGGCTACCGTCCCGACTTTCTTTGATGTTTTACAGCCGGACAAGAACAGGATGATCAATAAGATAAAAGCTAAACTTACCCGTTCCCGTGCCTGACGCGGGATCGCGGGGACAAGAGTTGTTATCCTGCTCATTTTGCTTCCTCCTCTTCGATATATTTGCCTTCAATGATCTTGCGGTCGAGTATTTCGCTTTCTTTACCCATTTCGCGGGCTTTTTTCCATTGTTCTATGGCTTTGTCCTTGTCTCCTATCATATACAGGATGTCACCGTAATGGTCTACCAGTTCCGAACTTTTCGTCGTGTCTTTCTCCAGGGCGCTTTCGATGTAAATCTTGGCCAGGGTGTAGTTGCCCTGTACGAAGAATATCCATGCGTATGTATCCAGATAGGTCGCATTGTCCGGTTCGAGCTTGATGCACTGGGCGCTCATGCGTTCCGCCTTTTTCAGGTCTTTTTTATCCAGCGAAAGGAAATACGCGTAGTTGTTGAGGACAACGATGTTGTTGTCGTTGTATTTCAGTGCTTCGTCGTAAGCCTTGTATGTCTGGTCCATTTGTTTCATCTGATAGTAGATGTCGCCGATCTGTCCGTAGAAATCGGATTTAAGCCGGGGATTATCCGTCGGGATGATGTTGATACCTGCATAGTAGGTGTTCAGGGCTTCCTGGTATTTTTCCTGCTGATAATAAGCGATACCCAGATAGAAATAATATTCGGGTGCATCCGGGAATAGTTCCTGGCATTTAGTACAGATACGGATCACTTCGGGAATATCTTCGGCTTTCAGCGACATATTCAGCAGTTGTTGCCAGGCGGCGGCGTTTTCGGGCTCCATCTCTGTGATAAGTTGGAACTGGAAACGGGCTTCGTCTGTTTTCCCCTGGGCGATCAGCAGGCTACCGTACATCTGTTTCAGGTCGGTGTCTTCCGGATGTTGTTCAAGCAATGTCTGGAATAAGGCGTTGGCGCTGTCCGTCCCTTTCTTCGTCTGTTGCAACTTCAGGATATAACGGGAGAGGATGGCGACTTTGGTGTCTACGTCCAGTTTTTCATTGATCAGGCATTGCGTATCTGCGTTTCGGCAGCATCCTTGTTGCCGGTCGCTTCGTAGTAGTTGGCCATAGAGACGATGTAGTAAGGGTTACCCGGGTCGATCTCATGGGCTTTCTGGTAGTAGGCGCGAGCCTTTATCGTGTCGTTCTTTTCCAGGTGAAGGTCACCCAGGATGATTTGGTAGCGGGCTTCCATCGGATATTTGATAGCCAGCTTTTCTATTTCGTTGAAAGCGGCATCCGATTGTTCCAGCTGGTTGTAGAGCTTGTATTTCTGCATGGAGAGCGCCTCGTTCATGCCGATGGACGATTCGAGGGCGTTGTAGGCGTCGATAGCCTTGCCGGTTTCGCCTTCCTGTGTCAGTGCTTCTGCCAGGTAATAGTTCAGTTCCGGTTTTCCGGGAAAGGCTTTTACCAGTTTCTCATATTCCTCGGCTGCTTCTCCGTACATGCCCAGGTTGCGGCTGATAGTAGCCAGTGCCATCCGGTAGGTGAAGTTGTCCGTGCTGTTGGCTACGGCGCGCTGTAACATCTCGACCGCCTTTTCCGGCCGGTTCATCTGCACATAGAACGATGAAAGTTCGTACAGTACAGGAGATGCCGTCGAGTCGATGGCCATGCAATGGTTGAAAGCGTCGAAAGCGGCATCGAACTTCCCGGCTGTTTTCAGGTTCAGCCCTTCGAAGAAGAAATAGTCGAATTTCCGTTGTTCGGCTTCACTTAATTCTTTTGCCTTGGTGGGAGTGTCTTTCCGGGTCTCTTCTGCATGCAAGGGGTTGGTTCCTGTCAGCAGGAGAAGTGAAAAGAGTATTCCGTATATTAGTTGTTTCAACATATGTTTGTATCTATGCTTTATTAATCAGTGTTGTTCCGGTAAGGTCCGGGTGTCGGACTGTCGTTATTTTTTTCCCGTGTGTCCGAAACCTCCGGCACCCCGTTCCGTATCGTCGAGGACTTCTACCGGTTTCCAGCTTATTTGGCTGTGGGTGGCGATAACCATCTGGCAGATACGCTCTCCGTCGTTCACGGTGAACGGCTCGGAAGAAAGGTTGACCAGAATGATTCCGATCTCACCCCGGTAATCCGCATCGATCGTTCCCGGCGTGTTCAGCAGGGTGATGCCGTGTTTCAATGCCAGGCCGCTGCGGGGGCGCATCTGTGCTTCGTAACCTTCGGGCAGGGCAATGTATAATCCGGTCGGGATCAGCTTGCGTTCCAATGGTTTCAGCACTACGGGCTCTGTCAGGTTTGCACGGATATCCATACCTGCCGACAATTCTGTTGCATAGGCAGGCAGTGGGTGATGTGATTTATTAATTATCTTTACTTCCATATTATATCTTGATTTTGAGGGACGAAGATAGTACAAATATCAGTTCTGCCAGTCTCCGTTCTCTTTTATTAACTGAACTAAACGTTCTACTGCATCTTCTTCGGGGATGTTTTTCAGCACGCATTCTTTGCCTTTGTAGAGGCTGATCTGCCCGCGTCCCGCACCTACATAACCGTAGTCGGCGTCGGCCATTTCGCCGGGACCGTTTACGATACAGCCCATGATGCCGATCTTCAGTCCTTTCAGGTGTGAAGTCGCCTCTTTGATACGGGCAATCGTCGTTTGCAGGTCATAGAGCGTACGCCCGCAACTCGGGCAGGAGATATATTCTGTTTTGCTGATGCGCGAACGGGTTGCCTGGAGGATGCCGAACATGTAACTGTCGGTGACCAGGGCTTCGCATTCATCATTATTGTGCAGCATGATGCCGTCGCCGAAACCATCGAGCAGCAAGGTTCCGAAGTCGGCTGCTGCTTTGAGTTGCAGGGCTTCTTTGTCGGGCTCGTGATAGTCGCGGTGAAGGATGACGGGGATATCGCAGCCGGCTGCCAGTAGTTTGTGCATGGCTGCACGTTGCGATCCGACACCGTTGCGGTGGTGGGTGCTCAGGACTGCCACGGCTGTTTTATCCTGTTTCAGTATCTCCAGCGTCTTATCCGTCAGGTCATTGTATGTCAGGCGGATGAACTTCAGCGGAGAGTTGTATTCTTTCATCTCCTCTATTTCGGAAGCGATGAAGTAAGGGTAGGCATTCGGACGTTCTTTCCAGAAATGGGCATCTACCAGCATGCGGAAGTTGTCGGGAAGATTGTCCGGGTCTTCTTTGCCGATGTATATGTAATCGGGCAGGGAAGAATAATCGAATTCGAAGTCGCCGGTGCTGCGGTCGGAGATGACGACGGGAGGGAAGTTGCCTCCGATGCCTTCCGTTACCCGGCTGATGCGGCGTGTGGCTGTTACCGGGTCGTATCCGGGAACTGCCTGGGCGACAATCGGCCTGTGTTCCCGGCGTTCCAGTATGTAGTCAACCAGTTTGCGGGCAACCGGTATTTCTGCTTCCGGGTCTTCGCTGAGGGATACGCGGATGGTATCGCCTATTCCGTCGGTCAGCAGGGCACCGATACCGACAGCACTTTTGATGCGGCCGTCTTCACCGTCACCGGCTTCGGTCACTCCCAGGTGGAGCGGGTAGTGCATGTCTTCTGCTTCCATGGTGCGGACGAGCAGACGTACGGTGCGGACCATGACAACCGTGTTGGATGCTTTGATGGAGATTACCACGTCCGGGAAATTCTCGTCCCGGCAGATGCGCAGAAATTCCATGCAAGAGGCAACCATTCCTTCGGGGGTATCACCATACCGGCTCATGATACGGTCGGACAGTGAACCATGATTTACGCCAATGCGGATGGCGGTTCCGTGTTTTTTACAAATGTCGAGGAAAGGGACAAAACGGTCGCGTATCTTCTGTAATTCGGCTGCATATTCTTCGTCGGTGTATTCCAGAAGGTCAAATGTTTTTACTTTGTCAACATAGTTACCGGGGTTGATACGTACTTTCTCCACCACTTCGGCGGCGGCATCGGCAGCTCTGGGGTTGAAATGTATGTCGGCAACGAGCGGGGTGGTATATCCCTGGGCATTCAGTTCTTTCCGGATCTCTCCCAGGTTGCGGGCTTCGCGTTCTCCCTGTGCGGTGAAACGCACATATTCGGCTCCGGCTTCGATCATGCGGATGGCCTGGCGGACAGAGGCTTCGGTGTCCATGGTGGATACATTGGCCATGGATTGGATACGTATCGGGTTCTCGCCCCCCAACGGGGTGTTTCCTATATTGACAACAGATGATTTACGGCGACTGTAATTAAAATAATCCATTTACTAGTTTGTTTTGGGG
Organism: Parabacteroides sp. AM58-2XD; assembly: GCF_003463685.1. Classification (NCBI taxonomy): domain Bacteria; kingdom Pseudomonadati; phylum Bacteroidota; class Bacteroidia; order Bacteroidales; family Tannerellaceae; genus Parabacteroides; species Parabacteroides sp. AM58-2XD. The sequence goes on along the minus strand of NZ_QSDP01000002.1, from coordinate 84,406 downwards.
AACATGGCCGGAGCGTCCGGTGGTATCTGTTTCCCCTCTTGAGAGGAGATAAGGGGTGTGTTATCTTTTCGCCTTATTTACTGGCTTTAACACACCCCCTGCCCGCTCTCAAGAGGGGAAAAGTTACCTTTCAGTCGCTAAAAACAGGCTATGTTCCAACAATCTGATTAATTAGTTTTGTATTTAAAAGATACCTGAGCTAACTCTTCGTTGGCTTTTACGATCTTTTTCTTCAGATTTTCCTTGTAATCGACCAGCTTGCCCTGGAGTTGTTCGTCTCCTACGGCAAGCATCTGGACTGCCAGGATTCCGGCGTTTAATGCTCCGTTGATACCGACAGTGGCAACAGGAATTCCCGGAGGCATCTGTACGATAGCCAGCAGGGCGTCCATACCGTCGAGTGTAGAGTTGATAGGCACACCGATTACCGGAACGGTAGTCATGGATGCAATCACGCCACACAGGTGTGCAGCCATACCGGCTGCGGCGATAATAACTTTAATACCACGGTCTTTGGCTCCTTTGGCAAAGGCTTCCACTTCAGCCGGAGTACGGTGGGCAGACAAGGCGTGCATTTCGAAAGGAATCTCCATTTCGTCCAGCAACTTGGCTGCTTTTTCCATTACGGGCAGGTCGGAAGTGCTGCCCATGATAATACTTACTACCGGTGTCATTTATTTTGCGATCAGTTGTTCGTATTCGGCAGCCGACAGCAGGTCGTCCAGTTCAGAAGGGTCAGACATGGAAATCTTGATCAACCATCCGTTTCCGTAAACATCTTCGTTTACCAGTTCAGGTTTGTCTTCCAGGTCGGAGTTTGCCTGGATCACTTCTCCGCTAACCGGCATGAACAGGTCGGAAACAGTTTTTACAGCTTCGATTGTACCGAAAACTTCTTCTTTGGCAACGACTTCGCCTTCAGTGGTGATGTCTACAAAAACGATTTCGCCTAATTCGCTCTGAGCATAGTCAGTGATACCGATATAGGCAACTTCGCCGTCTACACGAATCCATTCGTGATCTTTTGTGTACTTTAAATCAGCAGGAAAGTTCATAACTTTAGTGTTTTTATTAGATGAATAAATAGATATAACTCAATAATGAGGCTACAAAGGTACATATAAAACCGAGACAAAAGCCGGCATATACCTGCATAGGAGTATGCCGTTTTAAAAAGATACGTGAAGTACCGACCAGCCCGGCTGCCAGCAGTATGATAATGAATCCCCAGTAAGGATTTATCAGGTGGATGCGCGCAACACCCATGATTCCTCCGAGAAGTCCTCCGATGCCCAGCGCATGGGCACTGATCTTCCAGAAGAAGTTAATGCACAGGGAAAAGAGCAATGCTACGCAGGCCCCCATCAGCAACGAGAGGAACCAGAACGGGATCATCATCTTGTACATATAAAATATACAGACCATGATGGAGGTGATGATGATCAGGTAGGGAACTACCCGTTCTTTGCGGTCTGTCAGTTCCAGGTCGCCGGCGGCCCCGTTCTTAACCATCAGAAAGATGAAAATTCCCGGAACGACGGCTGTCGACAGGAAGGCTCCGCCAACCAGGAACATCTTCATGGTGGGCGGGTAGATCGCCAGGTATGTGAATGACAATGCCAGAATGACTCCATACGTTACCATCAGTAACGGGTGGAACATGCCGGATATTATATTTGAAAACAATCTCATAACGCTTCAAATTTATATTTCTTTTCTGAGCCTTGCAACCGGAATATCCAATTGTTCCCGGTATTTGGCTACTGTGCGGCGGGCGATCACATAACCTTTCTCTTTCAGGATCGTGGTGAGTTCCTCGTCTGTGAGCGGTTTGCGTTTATCCTCGCTGTCTATGTGTTCTTTCATTATCTTCTTCACCTCACGGGTGGATATTTCCTCGCCGCTGTCGGTTTGCATCGATTCGGAGAAGAAGAACTTCAGAGGGTAGATGCCAAAATTGGTTTGCACGTATTTACTGTTGCTAACCCTCGAAATGGTCGATATGTCGTATCCCGCACGTTCGGCCACGTCTTTCAGTATCATCGGGCGCAGGGTCGCATCGTCTCCCGTCAGGAAAAAGTCCCGTTGCAGGAGGATGATGGCTTCCATCGTACGCTGTAATGTTTCCTGACGCTGTTTGATAGCGTCGATAAACCATTGTGCGGAATCCAGCTTTTGTTTTACGAACTGCACTGCTTCACGCATTTTGGAAGTCTGGTTGGCTTTATTGCCGGCATAGTCTTGAAACATTTCCGCATATTCACGGCTGATCTTCAGATCCGGAATATCCCGGTTATTCATGCTCAGGATCAATTCGCCGTTCACCGCCTCGACCAGGAAATCCGGAATGACCTGGCTCATGGCTGCTTCCATAGAACCACCCCAACTGCTGCAAGGTTTAGGATCGAGGGCAATTATTTCGTGAATAGCCTTTTTCAGCGTGCCTTCGCTGATGTTGAGGCCGCGCATGATCTTGTCGTAGTGCTTGCGGGTAAATTCCTCGAAATATTCCGTGAGGATATGGATCGCCATCTTTACTCCGGGCGTCAACTCTTTACGGTCGAGTTGGAGCAATAAACATTCCTGTAGGTTGCGGGCTCCGACTCCGGCGGGGTCGAAATCCTGTATGATGGTGAGAACCTCTTCTATTTCCTTCTCGTTAACGTCTTGTCCGGCCTGGAAAACCAGGTCGTCGGCAATGGCGGAGAGTTCGCGGCGCAGGTAACCGTCGTCATCTATATTTCCGATAATATATTCGGCAATCTTCATTTCCTTTTCCGGCAGGTCACGCAATCCGAGCTGTTGCAGCAGATATTCGTTCAATGACTGGCTTACGGAAAAAGGAATATCTTCCTTACGGTCGGTTTTCTCGCTTATCTCGCGGAGTTTGTAGTCCGGGATATCGTCTTCACTCATATAGTCTCCGAGTGAGAGGTCTGTATCTGTTTCGTTTGTAGTTATATCATCAACACCCTCGTCGTCAGTCCGTTCAAAGTCGTCCGCAATATCTTTTCCTTCCTCCAGGGCAGGATTATCCTCCAGTTCGTGCTTGATTCGTTCTTCCAGCTCGATAGCGGGAAGTTCCAGAAGCCGTATTAACTGGATCTGCTGCGGAGATAGCTTTTGCTGTAACTTTTGTTGTAACTGTTGCTTCAACATATTTAAAATCGTCTACATTAGAACATGCAAATATAACTTTTTACGCTGAACACGCTTATGATTAAAAGCATAATTGTTCTAAAGAAACGGCTTGCCGGGCGATTTCCGGTGAATATTAACATGTCTCGACGTGAATTAGTTCCTTGAAATACCTTAAAAATCAAAACTATTCAATATTTTTGCGTTTATAAAGAATCATCATATGATGTCAACGCTAACAAAGAACAAATATAACCGATTATCCAAAGAGGAGCTGATACTATTATTAGAAGCACGCGATAATGAACAGAAGGCCGATACCGGCAGTTCTTTTGCTGAAGCTTCAAATATCAAGCGTATTATTTCCGAGGTACTTGTATTGCTGTTTAATGAAGAACGTCAGCCGATAGAGAAGGCCATGAGTTTGCTCCTGAACTTTTTCAATGCAGACTGGGGATATGTAGCTATTTTTGAAAAAGACGGGCGGACAGCCTATTTCCCTTACGAAGTGATGAGCGAATGGGTGGAAGTCCCCAAAGAGAACCATTCGGAACTGACGGACGAGACTATCCCCTGGATCATGGAAACAGTGAAGGACGGACGCGATATCGTCATGTGCAGCATGAGCGACTTGCCTCCGGAAGCGGAAACGGATAAAAAGCTGTTTGAGTTGCAGCACCTGGAATCCATGCTTATTATTCCGCTTTCCTTCCATAATAAAATACAGGGATTTATCGGTTTTGATTCTGTTCGGGTACAACGAGCCTGGACTGCTACGGAAATCGAAGACTTACATATTATAGCAAGCATCTTTTCCCTGATCATCGAACGCCGGGAGACACAAGCCAGCCTGGAAGAATCGCGGAAACATTTGGCGGAGCTCAGCATCAAATTTAAACAGTTCTTCAATAATTTGCCTATCGGGGTGGAACTGTATGACTCCGAAGGTTACCTGATCGATCTCAATGAGGCTGATGCTCGTATTTTCGGCTCTGCTCGCAAAGATCTTTTAGGCATTAATCTTTTCAGGAACCCGGCTATTCCGGAGAAAATACTGAAGGGGATAAAGAGTGGGCGGGCGTTTAGTTTTCCATTCGTCTATGATTTTAGTATCATACAAAATACCAGTTATTATCCGTCGGCTTTCGTAGACCAGATCAAATATCTTCAGATAAAGGGGATAGGACTGAATGATCCGGAGTTCGGGCGGGTCGGATACCTGCTTATCATCTCCGATAACACGGATGTGCAACTTAAAGCGGAACAGACCCGTAACAACCTGGCTATTTTGAAAGCCGTTTTGTTGTCCGGTCGTTCAATAGTCGGTGAGTATAGCGTGGAGGAGGATGAACTGTATATAGACCCTGTGTTGAATGACCATTCCAGTTCAAATCCTTTGTTCAATTATCTGAAGACACATAATTATCTGTCTATTCAGGAATTGTGGGATTTGGGGCAATTCAGTTCTATCCCCGGGAATGATATGAGACCTCTTTTGCAGGTTATCCGCGGGGAGACTGATAATTGTAGTTTTGTATGTAAAATGTTTGTCCGGACGGTTCCCACATGGATTCGTATAAATGCCCAGGCGCACAAAATCAATAAAGACGGGCATCCCAGCAAAGTCGTTTGCTATATAACAGACATAACGGGAGAGAAACAGCTGGAAGAGAGTTTGCAGCAGGCCCGCGACGAATCGCGTAAGAATGAACTGGAAATGCAAAAGGCCCGTGAGGCAGATATGCTGAAATCTACGTTTCTTGCCAATATGAGCCATGAGATCCGCACGCCTTTGAATGCCATTGTCGGTTTCTCCGGTATCATTGCTGAAATGGAAGACGAAGAGGAAAAGGATGAATATGTGAAGATTATCAATACAAATTGCGATCTGCTTCTTCGTCTGGTCACCGATATCCTCGATTTCTCAAAGATCGAATCGGGAATGATGGATTATTCACTGACGGATGTCAATATAAAGGAAATATGTGCGGAACAATATAAGGTACACTCCCTGAAAGTTCAGGAAGGCGTCTCCATGCTGTGCGATCTGAATGCTTTGCCGGACAAAATACTCCATACCGACCCCAAGCGAGTTACGCAAGTGGTCTCCAACTTACTGTCGAATGCAATCAAGTTTACCGAACAAGGAGCTATCACTCTTTCCTATCGTGTGGAAGAGGATCATGTCTTGTTTGAAGTCAGCGACACCGGTATCGGTATTTCAGCCAGGAATATCGAAACGATTTTCGAACGGTTTACCAAAGTCGACTCCTTTAAGCAGGGAACAGGCTTAGGCTTGTCTATTTGTAAAACGATCGTCTATGCCTTACGCGGTGAGATCGGTGTGGATTCAACGCCTGGTGTGGGTTCAAGGTTCTGGTTTACATTGCCTTGTGAATAAAAATAGAGAAAGGAAACAGGAATAAGAGCTACATAATCAAAAGTTTTTTAATATATTTGTCGGAAACAGAACGTATTTTTTAGGACAGACGCCGGGAACTGAAGACCAAATTTGAAAAACGATTATGTATGAAAAATGACCTGTTATATGAAAATCTTGTAACGGCTATTAAAGACAAGTTTCCGGGCCGAGGTGTGCTGACAAATAAGTTGGCCGATCTTCTAATGCTGGAAAAGGAAGCCGTTTATCGTCGGTTGAGAGGCGATGTCCCTTTTACCATCTTCGAAATTGCTACCATTGCTGCCAAGCTGGATATTTCGTTGGATCATATCATTGGCTGTTTTTCGGGTAAGAGCAGGCCGTTCCAGATGAAAATGGTAAACTTCCTGAATCCGAGCGAAGAGGATTATGAGATGCTCGAAAACTTTGTGAATGAGTTGAGGTGTCTCAAGGATGATCCGAATTCAGAAGTGGGCGGGGCGTTGAATATTCTTCCTCAGTCGTTGGTGTTAGGTTACAGGCATATTTATCAGTTTTACCTGTTCAAATGGATTTATCAATGTGGAAGTGTTATGCCTGCCCGGTACAGCCAGATTGAACCGCCGGACCGGCTGCAACTGATAAACAGCGAGATTGTAACGGAGGTTTGCCAGGCAGCCAATGCGTACCATATAATGGATAGCATGACATTCCTGTACCTGGTGAATGATATTAAATATTTTGCCAGCATTTACTTGATTACCCGGGAGGAAATAAATGTCCTGAAGAAGGAACTGATGATTTTTATTGATGATCTGGAGACTTTGGCTGCCAGAGGTTTCTGGAAGGAAGGTAAGAATATCCACTTTTTTGTCAGCTGTGTTAATTTTGAAACCAGTTACAGTTATGTGGAAACGCAACATTGCCATCTGACGATGCTTAAATCTTTCACACTGAACGACGCGACATCTCCTGACGAAGCTATATTCCAACGGATGAAGCAGTGGATGCAATCCCTGATCCGTACTTCTACCCTGATCTCCCGAAGCGGAGAGAAAGACCGTATCGTCTTTTTTGAAGAGCAGCGGCGGATAGTAGATATGCTATAAGTTTTGCAAGGGGCTAAAAGGGTGGAGAACGCTCCTTTCAACTGTTAAAATTAGCAGTTTTTGTCTGTATTGTATAAAGTTTTGTGTTCTAAAACAATTTTTAGCTACAATGCTCGGATAGCTTAACATATATTGTCTGTAAAAGACTTGACAAAGGCTTGCTACAGCCTTATCTTTGCATTGTGGTTTTTTCATAATAGTATTAGATTTAAGGTTAACAAAATTGGTTAGGGCTTGTCGTGAGACAGGCTTTAATTGTTTATAGACCTTTCCTTCTCTTTGCCACTCTCCCTGTTTATTTCTCTCCTGACTTGTATGGGATTACTCTATAAGGAAATTGAAGTATCATATATTATGATATTATAATCGCATATATTATGAGAATGTTGTATCATAATATATGATACTATGATGAATAAGGTAGTTTTCTCTCCGGGACTATCGGATAATGAAAAAGCCCTTCCCGGATAAACGGAAAGAGCTTTTACTTGGTAACCATAAAAGTTTATGGTTATATTTTCTTTTCGATAACGGCCTGTACTACATTTAATACATAGTCACCCAGTTTTTCGGATTCACCGACAAGGTCCATATAATAAACACCGTCCTGATACTGGTATTTCTTATTGTTGACATCTTCCATATTGTGTATCTTCAACTGGTTGCGATAATTGTTGATCTCGTTTTCAATGTTGTAAGACTGGTTGATATCGTCGTGAACGACTTCCTGCATGTGGAGGATTTCATTCATCCGGGTCAGGGCCTTTTCAAGCAGGGCGAACATCTGGTCGATGTTGTGGTTCTGCTCATCGGTAAACTCGGATTTGCCTTCGTTGCGGCGTCTGATGCCACGTGCCAGATTGTTGCAGGAGTCGGCGATACTTTCTATTTCCGTCACGGTACGCAACATGATACGGATTTCTTCCTTACCTTCAGAACTCAGGCGTCCTTCAGCAACGAATGTCAGATAGTTGGCAATCTCGATTTCCATACGGTCACTGATGTTCTCGTACTTTTCGATGCGACTGTATATCTTCAGGAAGTTGTCTTCGTTCTTCTCATAGAACAGGTCTTTAACCATACCGAACATACGTTGTGTACGTTCTCCGAATACGGCAATCTCTTTCTTAGCCTGCATCAATGATAACTCGGAAGTAGAGAGCATACCGGAAGGAATGTATTTCAACTGGAACTCTTCTTCGTCGCTTACGTTCTTCGGTTTGATCAGGGCTGAACAAACATATACGTAGAACTTCACGAACCAGATCATGATACAAACGTTTGTTATATTGAATACGGTATGGAACAGGGAAAGACCGTAGGAAACGGATACCTGTAATGTGAGTAATTGCTTTTGCAAAGCGAGCAGGTGCGGATCTGTGATCTGCGCGCTGGAAGTGATCAGGGAGATCGTCTTCGGATCGAGTGTACTCAGGAACTGCGTCATCTCATTCGGGTCGCCCGGGCCATAGTTTGTAACGATCCAGGTGATCATGCTGGTGAACGGATAGAACAGTGCCATAACCCAACATACCCCGAATACGTTAAACATCAGGTGGGCGATTGCAGCACGCCGGGCCGAAACGTTCGCCGAAATAGCCGCAATATTCGCTGTAATGGTTGTTCCGATATTTTCTCCCAGTACCATTGCTGCCGCCATCTCGAAAGGAATCCATCCCTGCGTACACATAATCAATGTGATGGCAACGGTAGCACTGGATGATTGAACGATAACTGTAAGAATGGTTCCTAAAAGGAGAAATATAAGGAGGGAAGGATATCCCAAAGAGGTATAATCTTGTAAGAAAGAAAGGATTTGAGGATTGCTTTGCAGGTCGGGTACTGAAGATTTCAGATAGGATAGCCCCATGAAGAGGAAGGCAAAACCCATTAAAAATTCACCCCATGATTTTCGTTTACTCTTGCCGGAAAATATCAGCGGAATACATAATCCGATGAGCGGCAGCGAGAAGACACTGATGTCGACTTTAAATCCGAAGAGAGAGATGATCCATGCCGTAACCGTCGTACCGACGTTGGCTCCCATGATGACACTGATTGATTGGGTTAGCGTCAGAAGTCCCGCATTAACGAAACTGACAACCATCACGGTAGTGGCACTGGATGACTGGATGAGTGCTGTAATCAGAATCCCGGTCAGAACACCTGTAAACCGGTTAGTCGTCATTACCGAGAGAATGCTGCGTAACTTGTCTCCTGCGACTTTTTGCAGACCTTCACTCATTACTTTCATTCCGTATAGGAACATACCTAATGCTCCTACAAGCGTAAGAAAATCAAAAAAAGAATAGTCCATTTATATAAATTTAAGTGGATAAATATCCGATTAAAATGAATGTATGCATACTTATATTTTCTTCTCTATAACAGCCTGTACAACATTCAGGACATAATCTCCCAGCTTTTCAGCTTCGCTGACGATATCCATATAATATACCCCGTCCTGATACTGGTATTCCTTATTATTGATATCTTCTACATTATGTTGTTTCAACAGGTTGCGATAATTGTTTATTTCGTTTTCGATATTGTAAGACGGGTTGATGTCGTCGTGCGTCAACTCCGGCTTTTTCAGTATCGAGTTCATTTGATACAACGATTTCGTCACCAGTTCGAAAATCTTGTCTATGTTATGGTTCTGTTTGTCGGTAAAGACAGACTTCCCTTCATTCCTGTGTTTGATGGTACGTGCCAGGTTATTACAGGAGTCGGCAATACTTTCTATTTCCGATACGGCACGTAGCATGATACGGATTTCTTCCTTACTTTCCGAACTCAGGCGGCCTTCTGCAACGAGGGTAAGATAGTTGGCTATCTCTATCTCCATGTGGTCGCTGATGTTCTCGTATTTTTCAATCCGGTTATACGTTTTCATGAAGGTGTCCTCGTCCTTTTCGTAAAACACATCTTTTACCATGCTGAACATGCGTGTTGTTCGTTCGGCAAAAAGGGATATCTCCTTATTCGCTTGCAGAATAGACAATTCGCCTGTCGAAAGCAAACCGCCTGTGATGTAACGCAGGCGATACTCTTCGTCTTCCGGCTTTGATTTGATCACTAAACAAACCAATCGTTCAATCGGTTTAATGAACCATATTAATATCAATACATTGCAAATGTTAAACGCAGTATGGAATGCCGACAACATATAGGTGATCGCAATGTCTTTGGGTGTATTGGGTGCAAGGTCATCGACGATACGTGTTACGGCGTCAATAAACGGATGGAAGACACAAAGCACCCAAATAACTCCGAAAAAATTGAATATGAAATGGGCAAATGCCGCCCTTCGTGCCTGTGCATTACCGGTGAGAGCTGCGATATTGGAGGTTACCGTCGTTCCGATGTTCTCTCCCATCACCAGCGCAATACCCAGATACAGGTCTAATACGCCGCTTGAACATAATATTAATGTAATAGCCATAACGGCCGCCGATGACTGTACTGCCATTGTTATAATGCCTCCGATCAGCAGGAACAACAGTACGGAGAACATTCCCCATTCTTTGCAGGATGCGATAAAAGACAGGAGTACCTGGTTGTGTTCCAGGTCCATGTGCATCGCATTCTCCCTCAAAGTCGTTAGTCCTAAAAACATAAAAGCGAACCCGAACACGAATTCACCGAATGACTTGCGTCCGCTTTTTTTAGAGAATATTAAGGGGAGAGATAATGCAAACAGGGGATAAATGACATTGGACATATTAAACTGGAAACCGAAGACAGACATAATCCACGCAGTGACTGTCGTCCCTATGTTGGCTCCCATAATAACGGATATAGCTTGTGTCAAGGTAAGGAGACCGGCGTTTACGAAACTAACGGTCATAACGGTGGTAGCGGTGGATGACTGGACAGCGGCTGTAACGAATGCTCCCGTGAGCAATCCGGTAAACCGGTTTGTAGTCATGGCGCCAAGGATATTACGCAGACGGTCTCCTGTTAACTTCTGGAGACCTTCACTCATAACTTTCATTCCGTACATCAAGAGGGCCAAAGAGCCGAGCAGTTTAAGTACGGTAAAAATTGTATTATCCATCAAAAAATAGTTATACCTGGAAGTATATCCGATTAATATTCCTAACTTTAGGCAGCAAAACTACAAATAATAACTGATATAATATGTCTGAAACAATCACAATTTATTGCAAAAATAACAATACTTATAAAGAGGTACCAATCGGTTCCTCTTTATTGGATATTTATACGATGATGGGGGCGCCTCTGCGTTACCGCCCGATGAATGCAAAAGTGAATAACAAGGTGGAAGGCCTGAATTTCCATTGCTGGCATCCGAAAGATGTTGAGTTTGTGGATTATACTCAGCTTTCCGGGTTGCGTACGTATGTCCGTTCCCTTTGTCATATTTTCTCAAAGGCGGTCAATGATGTGTTGCCTTCCGCAACATTAAATTTGGAACATCCGATATCGAAAGGTTACTACTGTGTAATCCATAATGGCAAAAAGATCGATCTTGAAACAATCGACAAGATCAAGAAGCGTATGCGTGAAATTATCGATGCCGATATGCCTTTCCTGCATAAAACAGTCCGGATGGTGGATGCGGCTGTCCTTTTCCGTGAACGGGGAATGAATGACAAGGCGCGTCTGATCGAGACTGCCGGGATGCCTTACACTTCGTATTATGAACTGGATGGCTATATCAATTTCTTTTATGGCTGTCTGACGCCTTCCACCGGTTATATCCAGTTGTTCGATATCGTTCCGTATTTCGACGGGGTGTTGCTTCAGATACCGAAGAGAAGTAATCCGCTGGAACTGGAGCCGGCTATCACGCAGGATAAGATGTTCGAGGCTTATAAAGAGCATCTGACTTTGCAGCGCACACTGGATTTGAATAATGTGGGCGACCTGAACCGGGCTATCGAGAAGGGGCATACTTCCGAAATTATAATGGTTTCGGAAGCAATGCAGGAAAAACAGGTTGCTAAGATAGCGGAAGAGATTGCGAAGAGATATGAAGATGGTGTCCGTATTGTTCTGATCTCGGGACCTTCGTCTTCCGGAAAGACAACTTTCTGCAAGCGTTTGGAAGTCCAGTTGATAACGAATCTGATCCATCCTGTGGCTATTTCGCTCGATGATTATTTCCTCAACCGGGAAGATACGCCGAAAGACGAGACGGGCGATTATGATTTCGAATCGCTTTATGCCCTCGATCTGCCTTATTTTAACAGCGAGATGAAGGATTTGTTGGCGGGGAAAGAAATAGAAGTGCCTACTTTTGATTTTGGTTCGGGTAAACGTATCTATAAAGGTAAGAAACTGAAGATGCGTGAAAATTCAGTCCTGGTGATTGAAGGTATCCATGCGTTGAATCCGGAACTGACATCTATGATAGAGGATAAATATAAATACCGGGTGTATGTTTCCGTCCTGACATCCATCTCTTTGGATAACCATAACTGGATACCGACTACCGATAACCGTCTGTTGCGTCGTATCATCCGTGATTACCGTTTCCGCGGTTATTCGGCCAAAGATACGATTGCCCGCTGGCCGAGTGTGCGGCGGGGAGAGGATAAATGGATTTTCCCTTACCAGGAAAATGCGGACGCCATGTTCAACAGCGCCATGCTGTATGAGTTGGCGGCTTTGCGCAAGTTTGCCGAACCGATCCTGGCCGAAGTACGTGAGAGTGATGAAGAAAACGCAGAAGCCTACCGCCTGTTGCGTTTCCTCCGTTACTTTAATTATATTCCGGACGTCGGCCTGCCCGGCACTTCGCTTTTACGCGAGTTCCTGGGGGGAGGAAGTTTCCGGTATTAAGAAAACAGATTGAATTATAATAGAAATGCGGGTGGTATGCAGAGAGTATCTGTATGCCGCCCTTTTTATTTTGTTTCGAGTTTTTCCCGTATCCGTTTTATCAGTTCCCGAAAATCTTCTTTATCGGGAATGAATTCGCTTAGCCTGGTTTGGTTTTGGCGGCAGAATACTGTAACTGAGAATATCAACATGGCACAGAACGCAATACTGGTACTGATGGCTGAGCCGACGACACCGTAAACAGGTATCAGTATGTGACCTGCTATGAATAAAGTTGTAAGTCCGACGCATGAACTGACTGCACTATAACGTATTTTCCCGCTTCCAATGAAGTAATGGCTGAGTATGCTGTTGCACCCTAATGCAATAATTCCGATGGACAAGCCGAATATAATTTTTCGCATGCCGGTAAATTCGGGGCTGAACAGGTAATCGGTGTAAACCCATTCCGGTATAAACAGAATACAGATGGTTGCAGATGTAATTGCACAGAAGGTAAGTTTGAATAGTTTTAATGTAGTCCTTTTTTGTTCTCCTGCATTGGTCGTTTGTGCTACGCTGCTGTATTCGATGAAACTGACACTCCGACTGATATGCCAGACGCTTTCCGATATTTTTGTCCCGGCATCGAGTAATCCGACACTACCCAGTCCGGCAAACCGCTGGATCAAGAAATAGTTTAGCCGGGTGGTCAGTACTTCGGCTATATTGTCGGCACTACCCCAAAGTCCATAGGTAAACATTTCTTTTAGGATTGCGATAAACGGTTTGTTTGTAGGCTTATTTTCTCTTTTGGTCAGAAAGGGAAAAAGTAATATCAGACTGCCGATGAAAGCAATGCCGTAAGTGATGTATAATCCGTAAATATAGGATGAAACTTCTTGTTTTCCTGCTATATAATAAAAGTATAAAAGGATGAAGAACAATAATCCGCCTTGCAGCATGTAAGTCAGATTAAATCCTGTAATCCTGTCTTTGCCCAGCAGAAAGCGGGCGTTGGTTGTAATAAAAGAGGAGATCAATGACAGCACATATATATCTGTCAGGTACTCTTTTGGAAATAGTCCGAATAGTAACATGGAGGCACACGCTAATCCGGATCCTATCAGAGGCCATGCATAAGCCGGGAACAAAATAGTATGTATGGAATAACGGTTCATAAAATATACGATCGTATTGCCTGAAAGTACCCCATTGAATACAACGGCTATATTTACTGAGGCCAGGATGATACCCACCAAGCCAACCCCTTCCACACCCAATGCTTTGGCATTAATGAAAATGAGCATTAGATTAAGAAAGGCAATCAGATAGCGTGTTCCAATTGTCCCCAGTATTTTTTTCAGCATACGATTATAATTTCAATCCATCCAGTAAACGGACATACGTATCTATCGCCTCCCTGATCTCCATCAGCCGATATACTCGTCTGCCGCATGCGAACGGGCGGAGTTTCCCGGGCCTATCTTGACGGAAGGGAACGGCATGAGTGCCTGGTCGCTGAGCGTAGGCGAACCGAACGGTTCTTTTCCCATCATGATGGCTCTTTGTACAAATGGGTGATCCAGTTCCGTACGGGTTGAGTTCAAACGGAAACTGCGTGCTTTTACTTCACAATTCACTTGCTCTTTGATCAGCTCGAACAGTTTTTCATTGGGGTAAAATTCATTTGTACGTATATCGACCGTGAATTCGCAGCGGTCAGGAACAACGTTGTGTTGTGTGCCGGCATGGATAATTGTAACGCTCATTTTTACCGGTCCGAGGAAATCACTCTTCTCCGGAAACTGGTAGGTGTTGAACCATTCAATATCTTTTATAGCCAATGTGATAGCATTGATTCCTTCATTACGGGCAGCATGACCAGCTTTTCCGGTTGCTACGCAATCAAGGACCATCAACCTTTTTCGGCAACGGCTGGCTGCATGCCGGTCGGTTCTCCGACGATGGCAAAAGCAATGGGCGGAAGGTCTGCCAGTGCACTTTCCAATCCGTTCTTTCCTGATACTTCCTCCTCGCAGGATGCCAGGAAAATCAGATTATAAGCCTGTTCTTTACCGGTCAGTAGTGTGAAAGCCGAATACAGGGAGACTACGCTTGCCCCGGCGTCATTGCTGCCCAGACCGTATAACTTTTCCTCTTCGCCCTCTTCGGGATTGAAAGGGTCTTTCGTCCAGCCGGAGGCCGGTTTTACGGTGTCGATATGTGAGTTCAGCAACAGCGTCGGTTTATTCAGGTCGAAACCGGGAGAAACGATCCACAGATTATTCCCTTTACGGTGTACCGTATGCCCTGCAGCTTGCCATGTCTGTTGTAAAAAGTCGGCTACAGCCGCTTCATCCCGGCTGAAAGAGGGACGGCTGATCATCCCTTTCAAAGTATCTATTGCTTCGTAGTAAAGTTCCATCTATTCAGATTATTGAATTTAGTTACCGGTTGTATCTCAATTCCCCTCTTGAGAGGGGGCAGGGGGTGTGTTACATTCCGTCAATAGCCTGTCCACCGTCTTCCTGTCATGTCCGAGCTGTTCTATCAGTTCTTCCAGGGAATTAAATTTGACATCCCCCCGTACATAATATATAAACGCAACAGTTATTTCATTATTATAGATATCTCCGGAGAAGTCCAGTATATTCACTTCCAGTGTAATATTGTCGCCATTCTGAAGTGTAGGACGGTCGCCGATGTAGAGCATTCCTTTATATTTCTCTCCTTTCAGATAGACCCAGACTGCATAAACCCCGATCCCCGGTACAATTTTAAAAGGTTCGTCCACCTGTATATTGGCTGTAGGGAATCCCAGTTTGCGTCCGACTTTGTAGCCGTTTACAATCGTTCCCCGTAGCTGATAAGGGTAGGTGAGTAACCGGCCGGCATCTTCCACATTACCGTCTGTCAATAATTTCCTGATCTCGGAAGAACTTACAGTCGTACGTCCTTCATCGTAAGGCGATGCTTTGATTACCTCCATCCCACAGGCTGCACCATAAACAACATATTGCTCAAAACCGTCTTTCCGGTCATGGCCGAAACGATGGTCATAACCGATCAGTAGAGCGGCTACATGTAATTTCTCCGCCAGTATGGAACTGATAAATTCCTGTGCCGTCAGGCGGGATAGCTCCACCGTGAAGTCGAGAACGATGCAGTAATCTATGCCGGTGGTAGCCAGTTGTTCCAGTTTTTCCTCAAATGAATTAAGTAATTTGGCTGATAATCCGAATGCAATACGGCACGCGGATGCTCCGGAAAGGTAATAACGGCCGAAGGCAGGCCTTTCGTCTTCGCAACTTCCTTCAGTTCATTGATCAGGAACCGATGTCCCAGATGAACTCCGTCGAAGAAACCGATGGTAGCAACCAGTCTTTTCCCTTTTAATAAATCCGTATCTCTGATAACGATCATTTTCTTTCTATTCATTCAATGAAAAGGCAAAAGTACATAAAACCAATGGAAATTAGTCGTACATTTGACCTGATTTATTAACAGACATCTCTGAGTATTAGTTATGAAAAAAATCTTTTATCTTCTGATTTGCCAGTTTTTATCCGTCTTCTATCTCTTTGCCGATGGTGTGCAGACTGAGAACAGAACGGTGATTTTCACACCTTCCGGTGGTGAAAAGGTTCATTTGTTAACTCCCGGAAGCAGTGTTTCCGAAACAGTTTCGTTTAAACAGGAAGCCTATCCTGTGCGTAGATTCCTTCGTGTTGTCGGCGGAGTAAAAATGCCGGCTCCTTTTGAAAAAAGAGGAGAGGAGATGTTCAGGCGGTCGGAATTTTATATTGACGACAATCTGGATTCCGTCCATGTAAAGAAAGATAAGTATTCCTTATATTTTAAAGGAGAAGACAATAACTTCGAGCGGCATGCCTATTACCGTATTTCGGGTGACTTGCTGAAATCCGGTGAACTGACGGTGACCTTGCCGGTAGTGAAACGTCAGGACCTGTCCGTTTCTGCGGGTGGTGACTTTGGCGTACAGATAGAATTGTTTTATAAAAAGCCCGGACGCTATAAAGACGATATTTACGACCGCCCGGATTCGTTGCTTTACTTCCCGGTACCCGCAGGCTCCGGCAAATATCAACAAGTAACGCAAACATTCGTGCTTCCTGATAACGTCGCATGTGCCTTTTTACGTATCGGGGGAACTCATTTCAGCGGTGAGTGCTGGGTGGAGGCACCCAGATTGGTGCAGAACAAGAAACAGGTCTGCTCCATACCTTTTGCAAAGTTTGCCGATAAGACAGACGATTATAACTACTGGACCGGTTGTAACCTTTCTACCCGCAGTTGGCCGCGTTGGAAGCTGGATTTTAACGGTACGACTGTTTACGAAGGAAATATTTTCGACAGAGCCTCTGATATAGCGGACTTTTATATCCTTCTGCCTGCATCTGTGCAGGGTAACGGCGATTTGAAACTGACTTTGCTCAAAGAGGATAACCGTGCAGCGTATTCTTATGAACTCCGTTCGCTGGAGATTATCGAAGAGAGTGCCCGTGATTTTGAAGTTGTTTCCGTGCCTGAATATGTTTCTGCCGGAACGGCTTTCGGTGTACTGGTAGAAACGAATAAGCCGGATGTCCGTTTGAAGGTACAGGCTCCGTCTTCTGTTATCCCGGCGTCTCAGGAAGTGGTATTAAAAGAAACCGGTTTGCATGTGATTGAGTTTCGTGCCGGCGATTATGCTTCCGCTGTCCCGATGATTTTTGACGACGGAAGCCGTAAAGCGGAAGTAACAATTCGTCAGATAATAGAAAAGGAACCGGATGAGGTTTACATTTCTTCCGGGGATGAGATTTATATAGATAAGGAGTATGCGCCTTATGATTATTTCTTTAAATGGTATATCTCCCAGCGGGTCGGAAATTGGTATCAGTTCCGTCCTTCCTATCAGTGGAGCGGTTTCCGCGTTGCCCGTCCCGAAGTTATCCGTCATTATACCGGTTTGTTGAATAAGCTCCAGGTTCCTTATGCCTGGCAGGTAGAAGGCCGTACATTGGCCGGTAAACGTATCAATCCGGATTTGGAAACATTGGCTTCTCCGATGTTCCGCGGAAAGCAGGCGCATGAAAATGACGGCGGTTATTATTACTGGCAACATTTCCTGTATCAGGGAGTCTTCTCGGATATGGCTGCCCGTAACCGTCCCTACGGTGGTATCTTTGCTAAACATCGTCCGATTTATACTGACCACGGAACCTTTATCCATTATGATCCGTATGGTGTCAAGGATATGGCTGACGGTGCCCGCAAGCTGGTTGAGAATTTCCGTTACTCAAAAGGAGAGAGCAGCCGCCATACAGGTCCTTCCACGTTGTTCCGTTATTTATATCAGGCAGGCTATAACTGGCTGGGAGCCGAGCAGATGTACGGTCCTGAAGAAATTATCCTGTCTTCGTTGCGCGGTGCTTCACGTGCTTACAGCAAACGGGATTACGGAACGTTGCATGCCATGCAATGGGGTTCGGGGCCTTTTACCGACCCGAAACATTCTTTACGTTTATATATGTCGCTTGCCGTAGCCTATATGCATGGTTCTTCCCATATGAATACGGAAGAAGCCTTGTGGCTGGACGAATATGCCAACGACCGTTATTCCAAGTCGGGCAAAGAGCATTTATATGCACAGCATCGTGTGCTGGACTTTATAGAAACACATACCCGTCGCGGCGAATTGAAAAGTAACGTTGCTGTTATCCAGGGAAGGAATGACGCCTGGAAATCGTTCGGTCGCGGCAGCTTATGGTCACAGAAGGGCGACAAGTGGCAATTTAATAAGGCAACAGAAAGTTTTGATCTCCTGAAAGTTTTCTATCCCAATAATATCGTTGATGGTTGTGGCCCTAACGGCTGGTTTACCTCTACGCCTTACGGGACAATTGATATTCTGCCTATCGAGGCTCCGCAAGACGTGATGAATAAATATAAGGCAATGGTATTCCTCGGCTGGAACAGTTTCGATGAAAGCGACTTCCTCCGCATCCGCAACTATGTATTTGAGGGCGGAACGCTTGTCCTGACGGCTGCCCACCTGAATGCCGAACTTCAACCTGACCAGCCGGCAAAGTTCCCGACTAACGATGCGGTTATCCGTGAAATGTTGGGCGATAATTATAAGTCTTTAAATGGAAAGACCGTTATCCCGTTCGGATCAGGAAAGATCATCTACTTCCCGCAGGCTGCTTATCCGGCAGAATCGTCTCTGAGAAGCCAGTATGAAGAAACAATGTGTGAGTTAGCTACGGAAACCGTGAACAAGGAACTTTCCTCCGGTTGGATCGAATCTGCTCCGTCTGTAGGTTTCACTGTTTGGGATAACAAAGACCATCGCACAATTTATCTGTTGAACACCGACTGGCAAAGTGATGAACAGCAACATACGGCAACCTTCGTCTATAACGGAAAGAAATTCCCTGTTGATGTCAGACGTTATCATATCGAAACCGTTCATTGTACTAATGGTTTAGCGATTAATCCCGGTAGTAATACGACGGATATTTTAAGCATAAATAAAAAAGGTAACAGTTGGAAAGTAACTGTACAGAATACGGAGAAAGATACAATCCGTTGTTTTAATGCAGAAACAGGAACGACAACCACTGTTGTGCTGGATAACCCTTCTGTCCATGTGATTACGGTTGGATATTGAAAAATAAGGCATTTCTGTCAAGTTGATTTAAAATAGAATATTCTCCTCTATTTTTCCTGTAAGAAGTTCCCCACGTTTTTATTAGCGTGGGGAATTTCCCCCATACTGGTGGGGCATATTCCCCATGCTTGTGGGGAAAGGGCAAATCTTATCAGATAAATAGTACCTCTGATAAGCCCTCTTAACAGGTATATTTAAAGAGGATGAACTCTTTTGAGATGGTTACTTTTTATCTGGGAATAGTTGTTGTATTTCATACTCTGCATTGTGTCCGGGGAAATTATCGTCGACCACATTCCCATCCCGATCCAGCATTACATAACGAGGTATGCCATTGAATTTGAATAGTTGACGCAGATAGTTGTATTCATCTTCCGGTAAACGGAACAGGTTGTCACCCATATCATTTTCTGAAATAAATTTATTGTAAGAGGCTTCAGGAGAACCACCTGTATCTGTAATATATACAAAGGCGAGATCCGGACTTCCTTTATATTTGTCTCTTAGCGGCTGCATCTGTTTAATGCCGTGAATACAAGGTCCGCAGGTAGTAGCCCAAAAGTCGACTAAAACAAATTTTCCTTTGTGTGGGTCTGTCATTTTACGGAAAATATCCGTAGCCTTCCCTTCCGGAAGTTTATAGGCTTGTTTTTCGCCTTCCGGAAATTTCTTGGCATACATACGCATCGTTTCTTCTTTCAGGAAAGGCTCTGAGATGCTGTTGTTTATTTCTTCAGCCAGCAAATGTCCTTCTTTGGGTGTAAGCATTTCTAGTGAATAATTCAGCGAACGGGTCTTTGCAATCTCAAACAGCAGACCGGGCGTGACTTGCAATTCATTCCGCAAAACAGAATCTTTGCGTAACCATCCCTTACTAAACATTTCAAGCTTATTCTCGGGGGTGAATGTCATATCTGCGTTGTTGAAAGGTCCCATATATTCATAACGGTTGATGAAAGAACTGAACATATTCGAGACAAGTAAACTTTTGTCGTTACTATTTATCTTCGGAAGGAAGTTATAATAATCATCCGGAATCGGTTGTTTCAGGATTTCATTGGTAGAGTCCTGAGAGGTGTAATACCTCCGTGTCATAACATAATCAAACAAAGCTCCGTAAAATGATAGAAGTATTTTATTTTTCAGTAATTGCTGACCTTTGATTGAAACAGTATTTTGTTTCAGTTTTTCTGCCAGTGAGTTATCAGCCTCTTTCAAAGCGTTCAATTGCTGTTGTTTAAATTCCGCTGGAGCAAGAGTTTTTAGTTGCTTTTCGAAATTTCGGTAATTGAAAGTATTTACTTTAAATCTGTTAAGTTCTTTGTTTATTCCGGCTGAGGCTCCTTTGAAATCTATGTTTTTAAACTCATACCGGCGATCGCGATATCGGTCTGCCATCAGGAAGTCTTCCCAGTCGAGAGAAATAAATAAGGTTTCTCCCGGTTCGATATAAAATGGAATGGAAGTCCTTTTGAAAGAGATATAACCTTCCCAGGGATGATTTAAAAGAAAGTCAGCTTCGAAACGTCCGTCAGGATAGATTTGTATGACAGTCGGATAGTCTTCGCGAGTTAGTTCGTTACCGGTATAAATCATGCCGGTACTGAAACCGGCTCTGGGATCGTATCCTTTCAGGAAACCACGCAGGTGGGCTGTGTCTTTTCGGAAGAAGTCGGTTCCGTAATCGGTTGACGGAGCAGCTTCTGCTGCCAGTTGCTTTTCCATATCTTCCCATGTCCCGTATATGCTTTCTTCCACCGGTTTCTTCTTCTGATCTTTTGTTTTTTTCAGTGAGATTCCGAAGATTGAACCTTCTCCAGTATCTGATTCGATATAATCGAATTTCTTCATCTTTTTATCGAAAGGAGGAAAGATCAGGACAAATGTCGAGTCGCCTGAATCAGGCATAAATGTTTTTTTACCGAACTCGGTTCCTTCGATTCCGGTCGGAAAATATTTCTTCCCGGTATCCGCATCTTTGATGTAAGAAGTACTGTCGAAAGAAATCCACCAGTGGGGGATAAATTCGCAATGTATTGTACCCGTGTGTCTTCTTTGTTTCGCTCTATCTGAGTGATCGTATTGATACCTGTGCTTTTAAATTCATAAGCAGGGTTTTCAATGACGCGCTGGGCGAATGCTGTATGGCTGAGGCCCAGGAGTAAGAATAGGATGACTGTTTGTTTTTTCATATCAGAATGTTTTAAATGTTATCCTTTCGTTAATTTATAAGGCTAAAGATAGGTTTTAGTAGTTATAAACAGCTTGTTTGGGTATGGTATTATTCTGCTTTTATCCTATTTTATTGTTTACTATGGGGTGCTTTAACAGATATTTTATCTTTTAGTGGCTTACTGCCTTTGAGTTTTAATTTTTGTAGTTGAATATATTGATGGATTGTTGCTATTGCCCTAATTAGTGTATGGATTGGAGGATTTAATAATTTTTTCAGCAGGTGTATATAGGTGTTTTATAAAGAGCATAGCGTTAAAATAGAGTTGGGACAGGTCGTTTTCCGAGATTTTTAATAAGTTTGCAATATGGAAGTAAAAGATCAGACGACAAATTGTTATCAGCGCATATATATGGAATATGCGCCAATGTTGCTTCGGTTTGCGGGCAAGTTTGTCTCCGGATTCTTTGCAGAGGATATTGTGCATGATGTTTTCCTGAAATTATGGGATAAGCAGGTTTTCCTTCTTCCTGATGATGACTTGAAGCGAATTTTGTATATAGCCGTACGTAATGCATGTATTGACCATCTTCGTCGTTCAAACATGGAACAGGAGATACTCGACCGCCGTGCTATACAGCTAAAATTGGATGAACTGGATTATTTTGAATCGTCTGACGAGCTATTCATGCGAAAGGATCTTCTGGAGCTTCTGATGAAAAAAATTGAGGAATTACCTGAACGTGGTCAGGAAATATTTCGTCTTTCTTATCTGGAAGGTATGAAAGCCGCGGAAATCGCGGAACAACTAGGGTTGTCTGTACGTACGGTCGAAAATCAGTTATATCGTTCCTTGCTTTATCTCCGTAAGCACTGCTCTCATTTATTTTTTTATCTGTTCACCTTGATTTAGAACTTCTAGTTAGTTTATTTTAAAAAAAGTTTGTTTTCGTGTGAGTACTTTTCATGTCCCATTCGTTATAAGTTCATAAAGGACTAAGTCACCGAAAGGTAACAATTCAAAGAAAATATCATGGAAAACGAACATACAGAGTTAATTATAGGTTATTTGCAGAATAATCTTACCCAGGAAGAAACAGACTGTTTTTACAATTGGGTGAACGAGAGTGCTTCTAATAAGGAGTTATTTTTCGAAATTAAGGCAATGTATGATGCTGGTTTGCCTTTAAGCACCCCTTGGGAAACAAGCGAAAGCTGGGAGCGTTTACTAAATAAAAAGAAAAATTCACAATCCCGCCGCTTCAATCTTTGGTATCAAATCAGTACTTATGCTGCCGTAGCCCTTTTGGCTGTGGCGATCAGTTCTATGTATTTCTTGTTCTTTCATGAAGAAGATAATAGCTTATATTCCAAATATATCGGAGGAGACGGACTGGAAGCCGATGTTGTTGAACTGCCGGACGGAACACATATCAGTTTGGGCTCTAAAACAACTTTCCATTATGACAAAGATTATGGCAAAGACAAACGTATCGTATATCTGGAAGGAGAGGCCTATTTTGATGTTGCCAAACAAAAAGACAAACCTTTCATCGTAAAGACCAAAGAACAGGATATAGAAGCATTGGGAACAAAATTCAATGTGATGGCTTACCCGTTGGATTCGTTAGTAGTCACTACTTTATCCGAAGGTTCTGTTCGTCTGACTTCTTTAAATATGGCTCACCCTACGATTCTGAAACCGGACCAACAGCTTATTTATAACCGGAATACGAAAAAGTCCTATTTGCAAGATGTAGATGCTCAACAGTATTCTTCTTGGACGAGCGGTTATTATTATTTCCCGCAACAGAGTTTACAAGCAATTTTGGACCGGTTGAGCCATGTTTACGGTATTCAGTTTACGGTCAATTCCGAAGCATTGAACAAACGGACATTTACAGGTACTTTTTACCGTGGGCAAAGTATAAAGGATATTATGGATATTATAAATCTGTCTATCCCGATCAGGTATAAGATCGATGACCACCATGTGACGATTTCTGAAAAATAAAATTCTAACTCTTAAATTTAATGTATATGAGCGGATAAAGTAATAAAAAAGAAGATAACATCTTGCCGGATGTTGCCTTCTGAAAAATGTGTGATTCAATTAAACTTCCATTGCCGTGGAAGAAGTGTTTAATCTTAATACAATTAAAGTATGAATAATCAACGTATAGTTGTTTCTGCAAATCTAAAAAGAACTATTAATATCATGAAACTAACCGTGTTGATGCTTGTCGTCTGCCTGTCACAGGTTGTTGCGGCGACATATGCACAAACAACCAAACTAAGTGTTTCTGTAAAAGAGGAAACACTGGAAATGTATTAAAACAAATAGAAAAGCAATCAGAGTTCTTGTTTTTCTATAATTTGGAAGAGGTAAATAAGAATGAAAAAATCTCTATCACAAAGAAAAACTCCAGTATTCAGGAAATATTGGACGTAATTACTGAAAAAACAGGTCTTAAGTATACGATTAAAGACCGGCATATTGTATTGACTGTTCAAAACAATCCTGCTCCCGCTTTGGTCACTCAACAGGTACGGAAGATTACAGGAACCGTTTCTGATGCATTCGGCCCTATTACCGGAGCCAATATTGTAGAGAAAGGTACTACAAATGGGACAACGACTGATATGGAGGGTAATTTCTCTATTGAAGTTTCGGATGGTGCTATTCTTCAGGTATCTTTTATCGGATATATCCAACAGGACATTGCGATAAAAGGTAAAAACGTTATCAAGGTTTTATTAAAGGAAGATACTCAAGCCTTGGAAGAAGTTGTGGTTGTAGGTTACGGTACTCAGAAAAAAGTAAATTTAACGGGAGCTGTTAGTAATGTAAAATCAGATTTGTTGGAAAACCGTACAACGTCTAATACTGTAAATATGTTGACTGGCAACATTGCCGGTGTTACTATTACACAAAATTCAGGACAACCAGGAGCAGATACTGGAACTTTGCGTGTTCGTGGGATCGGTACACTGGGAAATTCGGAAGCTATGGTCATTGTGGATGGAGTTGAATCGTCAATGAGCAATGTAAGCCCTAATGATATAGAGAATATCTCTGTATTAAAAGATGCAGCAGCTGCTTCTATTTACGGTGTACGTGCGGCAAATGGGGTTATATTGATTACGACAAAAAGAGGAACAGTCGGTAAACCCGTTATTACTTATGATGGATATGTTGGCTGGCAGTCAGCAACTCGAATGCCTAAATATCTGGATTCTTATAATTATGGACTATTGTTAAATGAAGCTTATGCGAATGATGGTCAAAAGGCATTTTATTCGGATGAGGAGTTACAAAAAATGAAAGATGGTTCCGATCCGGATCATTATGCAAATAGTGATTGGTTGGGTACCCTGCTTTCTGAAAATGGACTGTTTCATAATCATCATTTGAGTATTAATGGAGGAAGTGAAGCTGTAAAATATTCAGTCTCTTTAGGGTATCACGAAAAAGAAGGTTTGATTCCTAATACAGATTATAATAAATTCAATGTCCGTTCGAATTTGGATATGAAAGTGAATGAGCGTTTGAATTTTACATTAAATCTTTCTGCTTATCGGGATCGGATGGCAGCTCCCGCCCGTGGTATTGGGGGGATAATGGCTAATGCGTATCGTGAATCTCCGGTCACTCCGATTCAATTCCAAAATGGAAATTATGGTTTGTTTTTGAATGAACATAATTCTGTGGCATTTGCTAGAAATAGTGGACTTGCCCGTACATATAATAATAACTTTCAGGGAAGTGCATCTTTTGCGTATAAAATTATAGAAGGGTTGACGTTGAGAGGAAACGGGGCAGCTACATTCAATTTGAAAGATGAACATAGTTTTACTAAAAGTATGAACTTTTACCGGGTAGATGAAACGGAACCTTTCAGAACATTCCGTAGTGAAGTGAGTAATAAAGACAATAAGATGCTTGAAATAAATTTACAAGCCTATTTGGATTACGACAAAACGTTTGGTAAACATAATTTGAAGGGTTTGTTAGGTTATTCTCAATTGTATAATCAATATCGCATTCTGGGTGCATCCCGAAAAGATTTGCCTAATAACAATAGTTTGGGGGAAATCAATGCAGGAGATGAAAATACTCAAAAGACAGAAGGTAATCAAGTAGAATACGCTTTGAGATCTGTTTTTGGTCGTATAAACTATACGTTTGATAATAAATACCTTCTTGAAGCCAATCTACGTTATGATGGAACTTCACGTTTCCCGAAGGATAACAGATTTGGGGCGTTCCCTTCTTTTTCTGCCGGTTGGCGTATTTCTGAAGAGGGCTTTTTTAATGTTCCTTGGATTGATAACCTGAAGCTTAGAGCTTCTTGGGGGCAGTTAGGTAATCAGGAAATCGGTGATTATGCTTTTTATAATACGTACGTTTTTGGACAAAATTACACATTCGGTAATCTGTTGACACCTGGTATTTCTATTAATTCAAAGATGGCCAACTCGATTATCACTTGGGAAAAGACGAATCAGGTGGATGTAGGAGTTGATTTGGATGCATTTAATGGAAAATTGAATTTTACTGGGGATTTCTTCATTAAAAACACACATGATATATTATTGGCGTTACCGATACCTGATATTGTTGGGGTGACTCCACCGACACAGAATGCAGGAAAAGTTCGTAATACCGGTTTGGAATTGCAGCTAGGCCATAATAACCAGGTTAATGATTTCAGGTATTTTGCGACGTTTAATTTCAGCTACGTACACAATGAGATTACTGATTTGAGTGGAGGCGATACTCCTGGGCGTTCAGTAGGGGATCCGATCAATAATATATATGGATATGTTTGTGACGGTATTTTCAATAGCCAAGAAGAGATAGATGCTCATCCGAAACAAATTTGGGATGCCAAACCGGGTGATTTGATTTATAGGGATTTGAATAATGACAATGTGGTTAATGAAGAAGACCGTAAGTCTTTAGGAACTTATTTCCCTAAAATTAATTTTGGACTTCGTTTGGGTTTTGAGTATAAGAACTTCGACTTTTCAGCTTTGATGCAAGGGGCAGGTATGGTTAAAGATATGGTGGCAAATGAAGTCAATAAGGCTTTCTATAATGGTGGTAAGGTTACGGAATATCATTTGGATCGCTGGACACCGGATAATTTGGATGCTTCTTACCCACGTTTATCGATGAAAGACTCCAAGAAAAACTGGGAAACATCGACATTTTGGGTACAAAATGCCTCTTATTTGAAAATGAGAAACATGCAATTGGGTTATTCGATTCCTAAACAATTGATTTCTGGTTCGGGTATCAGTCGGTTGAGGGTTTATTTTAGTGCCGATAATTTATTCACGATTACCGGATTTGACGGAATTGACCCTGAAGCTGGAAATAATTATTATTATCCATTAACACGTAATTATTCATTTGGAGTTAATCTGTCATTTTAATAAAAAGAGTATATTATGAAACTGAAATATTTATCATTAACACTTATATTGTCGTTATTCTTAATGTCTTGTAATGATGATTTTCTTGAAAGAATTCCTCAAGATCAATTGTCGGATGAGTCTTTTTGGAAAATAGAAGATGATGCTGTAAAATACACGACGTCTATTTACCGTTATTTCCCGGAACCAGCGAATTTTATTATTATGACTGACGGGTATACGGATAATGCTATCCCTGTGCATGTGTTTGCAGACCAGGGAAATATATCATCTGGTACGGCTACAGCTTCAACCGGTCATTTTAAACAGTTGTGGCAACAGCTTTATCGGGGTATACGCCGTTGTAATATTTTTCTGGATAATATCGATGGTGTGGAAATGAATAAAGACAAAAAGCAGGTTTTGATTGGTGAAGTAGAATTTCTAAGAGCTTATTTCCATGCAACATTGTTAAAATATTATGGAGGGGTACCTATATTGACTCATGCTCTAGAGTTGAATGAACCTATTCCTGCCCGTAACACAGAAGAAGAAGTATATAATTTTGTGATGGATGAATGTAATAAAGCGAGTGAAAAATTACCGTTGACTCGTTCGAAAAATACAGAAGTCGGGCGAGTGAATAAAGGTGCAGCTATCGCTTTAAAAGCACACCTTAGTTACTTTATGAAAAAATATGACAATGCTGTTTCGGCATCAAAAGAGGTGATGGAACTTGGCGTATACGACCTGTTTGATGATTATGCAGGATTGTTTGCTCCTGAGCACGAAAATAATTCGGAGGTTATTCTTGACATTCAGTTCATGGACGAGGCTAAAGACTATGTTGTTGGTAGTAATATTGATTTGTATTTTTCTCCAGGAATGATGGGAGGATGGGAAGGTCTGTCTCCGTCGCAAGATTTGGTTGACGAGTATGAATGTGTCGATGGTAAACCCATAGAAGAGTCGGAACTATACAATCCAGAAAAACCGTTTGAAAACAGAGATCCGCGTTTGGCTCACTCGATTTTGTGGCATGGAGCTGAATTAGGAGGGCAAATTTACAGTACGGAAGGAGTTTTGGGTAATGGGAATGCTACGAGAACCGGATATTCGTTACGTAAATATATTGATGCTAGTAACAAAGGGAATGCGTTCCCGGGAAGATTGAATTTTATCTTGTTCCGTTATGCTGAAATATTGGCGATCTATGCCGATGCCCAAAATGAACTTAATGGTCCGGACGCAAGCGTTTACGAGGCTGTCAACCGTATACGTGAACGAGTGAATATGCCTCCTTTGCTTGTTGGGCTAAGTAAAGATCAAATGCGGGAAGCGATTCGTCATGAGAAGAGAGTAGAATTTGCTTTTGAAGGATTGCATATGTTTGATACACGTAGTTGGAGAACGACTGAACAGTGCGTCAAAAAGCCTGTTTATGGAATGACCAGCAGTGGAGAAGAAGTGCTGGTTGATACACGTGATTTTGATCCGAACAAAAATTATTTATGGGCTATTCCTCTTACAGAAATAGATTTATCGAAAGGTTCATTGAAGCAGAATCCCGGATATAATTGATGGGAATTTTAATAACGTAAAACAGTATTATAACTAAATTCATGATAGAGATCAGGGATATAAACTATGGAGATGTTTTCAGAGTTTAATCTCCCTGATCTTTTAATATGTCAATAAATATGGACAAAGTGAAGTTTTGGATTACATTAGGTGCATTGTTTTTATGGGGATGCATGAACCCTTTAAATGCGTGGGGAAATAATGCCCTGTCTGATAAACAAGCAATTATTGATTTTTTGAATTTGCGATATGGGATGTTCATTCATTATAATATGGGAACGTATCATCAAGAGCAATGGGCATATCCGTTTCATGATCCGAAGTCATTCAAGCCGACTCATCTTGATTGTAAGCAATGGGCAAAAGCTGCAAAATCGGCAGGAATGAAATATGCTGTATTAACTGCTAAACATCATGATGGCTTTTGCTTGTGGAATACGACGACTTCTGCTTATGATATCGCCAGCTCTGACTATAAAACAGATATTGTTCGCCAATATGTGGATGCATTCCGAGCTGAAAATATAAAGATAGGTTTGTATTTTTCAGTAATGGATTGGCATCAGGATATTAACAAAGGGAATATTAATACTGAAAATATTGCTTTTATGAAAAAGTAGTTGACCGAGCTATTAACGAATTATGGCGAGATTATTTGTATAGTTATTGATGGCTGGGGTTCAAAATGGGGAGGACCGACGTTTGAAGAATTACCGTTCGATACTTTGGCGGACCATATTCATTCTATTCAACCCAAATGTTTGGTTATTAATCATAGTTGTAATACATCCCTTTCGCAAACTGAAGTCGTACACTATGAAGCAACGCATGGGCAGCATTGCCCTTACGACAATGTGATACCTTCTCAACAGGGTCCCACTCTGCAACAAGCTTGGTTTTGGGAACCTGGATTTGAAAAAGATCCTTTGAAACCGGTTGATGTAGTAATTAAGGAACTGAATTTTGCTAATAGCCATTATTCGAATTACTTATTGAACGTCGCGCCTAATGACAAAGGATTGCTTGATGAAAATGTAATCAAGCAATTGGCTGAAATAGGAAAGTTGGTTCATTTGCCGGATAAAGATCTCGAAGAATTGCCAGAACTGCGGAAAGTACAAATGAATGTGACAGTTGTGGCATCAAGCGAAGAAAGTTCGAAATATGGTGCATCCAACGTGGTTGATGCTAATTTGCATACGCAATGGAAGTTTGATAAAAATGATCCGGAGAAATGGATTGAACTGGACTTTAGTAGACCGGAAACTTTTAACAAAGTTATTTGTGGAGAATTTTACCAAGATATAAGGAAGTTCAAAATCGAAGCTTTTGTAAAGGGTAAGTGGACTGAAATAGTCAAAGGTGGAAAAATGGGCGTAAATTTTCATGCCTCCTTTCCGGATGTGAAGGCTCAGAAGTATAGACTGACTGTTATTGAGTATGACAATAGCCCATTGTTATCGGAGATTACTTTTGTGAAATACTAAAAAATACAATCTAACCGACACGGTATGTCGTCGTGTCTTAAATTAAAATATCATGAGTGCATTCACAAAATTCTGGAAAGTATGGTTGAATTTGAACCTGCTTACCAAAGACGTAGAAAATGATTACACGGCAGAGGTATCTATCGTAGGAAAAACATCCCACAACGAAGATATTGCGAAACGTATTATCGGGGAAGGCTCTGAAATCAAATACGATACATTGTTGTCAGTTTTCAACCAACATGACCGTATTATCCGTGAAATGTTACAGGAAGGCAGCAGTGTATTGACCGGGGTTTGCCAGTACACGCCGAGCGTGACCGGTGTGTGGAATAGTTCGACCGAAAAATTTGATCCGGAGAAACATAAAACTACAGTCAGCATAATCCCTTCGGCAGAACTACGCCAGGCGCTTTCGGTGGTAGGCGTGGAAGTATTGGGTGTGAAGGAGTCGACAGGACGTATCGGTTTGGTAACGGATACGGCTACAGGTCTGACTGATGGCTCGATTACTCCGGGCGATGATATCTTGATCAATGGTGAGAAAATCCGTGTTGTAGGTGATGCAGATGG
This sequence comes from Parabacteroides sp. AM58-2XD, assembly GCF_003463685.1. NCBI lineage: Bacteria > Pseudomonadati > Bacteroidota > Bacteroidia > Bacteroidales > Tannerellaceae > Parabacteroides > Parabacteroides sp. AM58-2XD. The sequence continues at coordinate 54,075 of NZ_QSDP01000002.1, read as the reverse complement.
GGTTGGTATCTTTTTTGTTAATACGGATGGCAAAAGCGCTGCCGCTCCGGTCACTCGCCGTTTGACACAAAACGACCCTAAAACAGTTATAGCCCGCGTACCCGCCGACCTGTCAGGTCGGCAGGAGCCTTCCTGTTCGATCGACAGACGTACGCCTGTTCGGTTGAATGCACCTACCAGTACAATATTTCTTCATTCAATTTAAATTGTAAATGAAATCAATGAAATCAATACTTCTTTTTATCACTTTCTTGTTCATCGCTCGATGTGGCTATGGTCAGAAAATCGTGCCCTCTAATCAGCCCAATCAGACTCAACAAAAAATGGTAGAACGAGGATACGGTATGTTTATCCATTTTGGAATAAATACGTTTGGTGAAACAGAGTGGTCGGATGGTTCCATTCCTGTCGAAAAATACAATCCGACAAAGCTGGACTGTGATCAATGGGTGCGTGTCGCCCATGATGCCGGTTTCCGGTATGTGCTGCTTACAACCAAACATCACGAAGGGTTTTGTCTTTGGGATAGTAAATATACGGACTATGATGTCGCTTCTTCACCAGTAAAAACAGATGTAGTAGCTGAAGTTTCCAAAGCTTGTAAAAAATATGGTTTGGAGTTTGCCATCTATTACTCTTTGTGGGACAGGAAGGATCCTTCTTATAAAGAGAAAGACCCTGAAAAATATGTTGATTACATGTGTAATCAACTGACAGAACTGCTTACCAATTACGGTCCGGTCTGCGAACTGTGGTTTGACGGAGGATGGGATCGGAAAGAAAAAGACTGGAATCTACCGCGTGTTTATGACTTAGTGAAAAAATTGCAGCCGCATTGTGCTGTTGGAGTCAATCATACTATTGTTCTCAAAGTGAATGAACGGAAATTTGCATTACCTGATTCCATGATTGTTGATAATAAATACTTCTTCCAATATTTTCCGAGTGATTTCCGTCTGTGGGATCCGAAGGTTGCACATAAAAGTGACAAGAAACAATATTTGCATAAAGGCAAATCTTATTATGTTCCGTTTGAACATACTATTTGTATTAGTAAGTATTGGTCTTGGTTTGGGAAAAAGGTTCCACAACCTACACGAGACTTGGATGAGTTGGAAGAGTTATTTTATTGGTGCACGGATAATGGAAATACGTTAGTAATGAATATACCTCCTGACCAAACAGGACGTATAAGAGAACATGAAGCCAATGCGATTATTAATTTGGGACACAGATTAGGTTTGAGTCTGAATAAACCCCTTCCGACCAATGGACGATTCATTTCCATGAATGCCTCGGCTTATGTAACTTCCGTTTATGAAAATGACGAAGATAAATATGGAGCATCCATGGCTGTTGACGGAGGAATGCAAACTCGTTGGGCTGCTGCTGATACGTTAGCAACTCTGACTATAGAATTGGATGAGAAAAAGTCGTTTAATAAAATATCGATTTTTGAGTATCAAGATGAACAATATGCAAGTGATGGTTTCTCCAATATTCGTACGAACCGGATACAAGAGTATAATATATCGATTTTGCAGGATGGCGAGTGGAAAATGATATATACAGATAATGAATCGATGGGAGATTGTAAGGTGATACGTTTCCCGCAATCGTATCATGCTGCTAAAATCCGGTTGGAAATTACGAAAGCTATTGCTCCGCCATCTATTAAAGAGTTTAATGTAATAGATTTTAAATAACTCTGGAAAGATTGAAATTCGGGATAAGGAAATACGGATGATATACATACAACATACAATGTCTCGCAGATCAAACTTATTTACTTTATTAATCAATTTGATCTGCGAGACATTGTGGATAGTAATTGTTTTCGAGACCTTTTATTTGATCTTCTCAAACCAAGGCAATCTCTCCAGCGGAGCCTCCACCTCTATTGTTTTCGGTCCACGAAATTTCTTGCCTGTATCGTCCCTCCATTGCCCTTTGGGTAACATTACTTTACGAGTATGTTCTTTGGTCAGGATTGGAGCTACCAAATATTTATCTCCCAGCATAAACTGGTCTTTACAATCCACGAATCCCTGATGGGGGAACGCATATTCCATATGGCGGAGAATAGGCTCACCTGTTTGTGCGGACCTGCGGGCTTGTTCCAGGATATAACTACCCATTTTCTCATGTAAGTGGGCATATTCACGGCAAATAGCCAGATGTTTTTCATCGAGAATACGCCAGGGAGCTACAGAAAACTGCATCATAGGCATTAATGTGTGAACCTGGCAGGAACGAACGATCAACTCCTGGTCCAGCTTTGTCTGGTCTACTCCCAGGAAAGAACCGAACTGGCCTCCGCCGATCATGTCGGGACAGGCATAAGCATATCCTAATAACCCGGCAGCAATCATATCAGGAATCAGGAGTCCTACTGCATTCCAGGAATAATCCTTATCTCCCAGACGTTGTACTAAAGCCTGACCGCCCATTTTCCAACCGGCACGGTATTCATTAAATGGGAAATCCAATCCGATCTTAGCCCAGTATTCGCACATATCCACTGAGGTGGCAGCTTTGTCATAGAACTCCAGAGTCGGATCGTTGTAATGACTGATATCACCGGCGTCAAATTTGAAACCGTCTACTCCGTATTGCTCCTGCATATTGCGCAATTGTTTTTTCAAGTGTTCGGCTGCGGCAGGGTTACTTAAATCATAACAAGCGCTATACCCGTTCCACCAGGGGATGATTGCAGCCTGTTTAGTTCCTTTCTTTTTGATCAGATAGCCTTTCTGTTGCAATTCACGGAATTCAGGACTATCCGGACTGACAAACGGGCAAATCCATAACATAATGCGGAATCCGTCTTTATGCAATTGGTCGATCATACCTTTCGGATCGGGGAAACGCTCCGGTTTGAAATCAAAATTACCGTAATGCTTCTGCCAGTTATCGTCCACCATGAAAACACCCACCGGGAAGTTATTCTTCATTATGTTATCTGCATATTTCAATATATCATCCTGATTCTGATTGTACATCAGTTCAATCCAAGTATTATATTGCGGCATTGAAAAGAACAAAGAATCCGGTAACTGCCCGGAAGGAGGAAAATATTTGGTAGAGGCTGCCATATAAGCGTCTTTCAACGTATTCCCTGCCAACACAGGTTCCAGGCTTTCATAGTCTGAGAACAAATGTAGGTTTCCGCCCTCTATCTTGAAAGAGAAAGGTTTGTCACTCCAGATGTAGCGGCCTTCCGAAGAAAGAAGAAGAGGTACATTCTGATTGTTCAGATTCTCGGCAGACAGGTCGAACAACCGCATATTGTTCTTGAACGGCATTTGAGAGCCTAATCCAACCATACCTCCCCACCATTTCTCTCCTTCTAGAGAACTGATTTTAGATTCATATTTACTTCCGGCCCAACAAGGGGAAGTTATTACCAGGAGAAGCAAGAAAAGACAGATTTTTTTGAGATTCATAGTGTTATCTTCAAGTTATTGTTCAAATACTTCTACAAATATACGTTTTACAGTCGAAATACAATCGCCTTCCGGTTCGGATGAATAAGAATCCGTCAATTTTGTCCAGGGCTCTTCCAATGTGTAGAAATCGATTGCTGCTGGCTTTTTGCCATCCAGTAATTCGTTCTGATAGTCGAACCATGTTTTCCATCTCATGTAATAGAAGTCTTTCAGGATACCGTTCCATTCTTTATGGGCATAATCACGCAAACCGCCTTTATCGGCAGCGTTGCGGTTCCCCCAGGTCGTGATCTGTACACGGGCATTCCATTCATACAGGTCTTTTTCTTCCGGGGTATTTCCGAGAGAACGGGCCCGGGCGATCCAGTTTCCGACTTTAAATTCCGGACGGGTTCCCAGTAACTCATCCTGTAACAGAAGAAGTTGCAGAAAACGGTTGGTGGCTGTATTGTAAAGCTGTTTATCACCGGAGGCAAAGGAGGCTTCCACTACTTTTTCGACCAAACGACCTTTTTCAGCAATGGCCTGGCGGACGATGTCTACCAGATCGTATTCGAAATTATTATTACCTGTAAACTGGTCAGCTACGGAAACCATCATGGCTGCGGCACGAATAACGTCATTCGGATTGTAATAGTCACTCATTTCAGACCAACTCGATACCAGATAAGGGTGATCGGAAGGGCGGGCACAGAAAATAGATTCGTGAGTGCCCTGTTGCGTATTTTCCGGCGGACAATTATAAATGGAATTGCTCAGGAGAATCCATGCCTCCTGCACGGTTGGATTCGCTTTTCCGTAACGGGCTATCGTATAGTTTTTAAGCCATTCATTTTTATCGAAATGTACCGGGCGCCAGGGGAGTTCCGTCAACAATTCGAACATGACCGGATTATTCTCGCTTCCTTCCATTGTCATTCCTACGCCACGCAATGTTTTGCCGAAAGAGCTTTCTTTGGCTTTATAGTATTCGTCGATCACGTGCGCTATTTTACCGTGCAGACCTACATTGCCACCGTAGTTCAGCAACATGCAATAAATCCAGTCGTGCTGGCCGAAACCGTCTTTGCGATGCCAGGTAGATTCGGGATCACCCCACTGCGGGCGGCTTTCGGAAAACAGGTCCAGGACGATCATATCACCGGATTTCAGATTCTCAATCATTTGAGAGCGTGGATTTGCCTGCCAGGCTTGTGCCACCCATACGGCTTTCGGATTATTTTTCTTCATGGCCTGCATAATCGCTTTTCCCGCGGCATTCAGGTCTACTCCGGCTACGCTTCCGCCTTCATGGAAGGGATCCATGCTGTAGAAGTTAGCTTTGCCGTAGAGTTTGTTCAGTTCTTTGTAATACAGGGAGGCTATTTCCTGGAAGCGGGGATCTGTCGGTTGCAGGAATGCAGGGCGGTGGTAACCACACCATAGTCCGGGGTCGGAAACATTCAGTCCCAGTTTTTCTTTTGCATTGTGAGGAACCATTCCCGAATAACCGGGGAAGACGGGTTCAATGCCGTATTCGCGCATCCGTTTTACAATACGCTGTTGCAGGGTTATCTGCTGTTTGTACCAGCTGTCGGGATTCGGCCCACCCCAGCCTTCCAGATTATTCATCAGCCACCAGGCTTGAAAACCGGGACCGGCAATAAACTCGTTGATCTCGTCTTTATTGTATCCTAACTTTTTAAGTACATTATACCAGACGCCGTCCGTCCCGACCATGGCAAGCGGCAGATTGATTCCATGCAGAGCCATCCAGTCAATTTCCTTTTCCCAACGTTCCCAATCCCAGAAAGCCATAGTATACGAATAGGTGCAATAATTGAAATCGTAGCGATATTTCATGTCTGTTTCATGACGTACTTTTTGGGTGACGGCCGGTAATACTTTCGGAAGCTTAGCCTGCATGCCATTCCAGGAAAGATGGATTCCGGCATGATATTTCAGATACCAGTTTAATCCTGCCGCTATATTTACTGGGTTATTTCCACGGATGACGACTTTGTTTCCTTTCTGATCCAGTTCGAAAAAGTTGACCGGAGATTTGATCTGTTCGATAATGAATTTATCGGAAGCTCCTTTGTCAATGCGTTCCAACAAAGCTTCGACGGGTGATGCAGCTTTGGCTATCACCGCGATGAATAGTAAACATAAGAGATGAATAATTTTCATAGAATTAATCTTATTTGATAGTGATGATTAACGTAGCTTTTTGCCCTTTCAATAATGACTCCGGTAATCCTTTGATCTGGCCGTCGACAATAACAGTTCCTTCTTTTTGGACTTTTTCAAAGGCTTCCTCATTTAAAGGTTCCCATTCTACAAACTGTTGAGTTGTAGTACCGTCATTATAATGTACATTGACAAACGAAGGTGTATATAACAATTCGCGGGTAATGTGTCCGTCAATATTCCGTAAAGTCGCTTTCCCTTCGGCAACTTGTAAACAAGCTGGTTCGATAGAGGTAATGCGCAAATCATTCTCCGGAATGCTCTTGTATCCTTCCGGTATTTTTTTGTACATACGAATGTAGTCGATATCAAAACTTTTAGGATAGGGAATGGTTGGATCATAAGTGCCTGTCCAGCCATCTTTGGCATTCCGGTTATCATAGAAAGAAATGATTTGGATGAGCGGATAGGTAATCGCTGCTTTGTGTTTCATTACTTGTATTCCGTCGACATAAACGGTGACACCTTCCGGTGTCCAGTCGAAGCCATATATATGAAACTCTTCGGCTAGTTTTTTATTGGCAAACCACGGATGTTCGGTGTGATACTGGATGGTAGAATCTTTCCAGCTATGTACGGTAGACCATATACGATTGATATCTGTTCCCAGTATTTCAAATATATCAATCTCACAACTTTGATTCGGGTCGTCCTCGAAACCGATTAGCCACCAGGCACAATGAACACCTCCGCCATCCTGCATCTTTGCACGCATTTCGTAATATCCGTACTGATTGACTTGAGTCGCTTCCGTTTTTATCTGGTGAAGTGCTTTTTTCTTTGGGTCATAGTGATGCAGGCCAGTACGACTGGCACTCATGAAACCTGATATATGCATCCCTTTATCAAATTCATTTTTTGAGTTCTTGTCAATGATAAGTCTGATAATGCCATTTTTCATTTCATAAGTCGGGGCACAAACAGATCTGTCTTTGGGCCATGACGGCAGATACTCCGGAATCCATTTATCCGTATTAATTTCTTCACCATCAAATTCATCATGGAAAATTAAGCGGTATCCTTCTTTTTCCAATGGGTTAGGCGGATAATCCTGAGCATTGGAAGACTGTATATTACCTATTAGAAGTAAACCGGAAATAAATGTGTAAAACAAGTGTTTCATGATATTCAGTTTTATCAGAGAAAAAGGCCGCAGTTTAAAGCGGCCTTTTCTTAAAATGCAAATATAGTTTCTTTCTTTGGGGGAACGAATTAATATCCGGGGTTCTGGATAATAATTCCTTTCCCTTCGTTGATGACAGCCTGTGGCAACGGGAAGAGAACAAATTCGGGTTTCGTCGTTGTTGAACCACGGTCGATCGCGTTCTGGATGAATTTACCATGTCGAATCAGGTCTGCACGGCGATTCCCTTCCCACCAAAATTCGTGGCCGCGTTCCTGAAGCATCTTATCCAGGAAATCGTCGACGCCTTTTATGTCTCCCATAGCATATGGAGACAATTTAGCACGTACACGTATCTGATTTAACAAATCGACAGCTTCTTGTGTTACCGAATTTCCCTGGCGGACGATTGCTTCTGAAAGCAAAGTCAGCACATCTGCGTAGCGATAAACGATCCAATCGATCTGGCTGCCGTCACCTGTTGATTCCGGATCTTCGCCATATTTCACAGGAACTGCGCCTGAATAGGTATTACCATGTTTTATAATATCAGATTCTTCATTGAACAACACGCCGTCATTGCCTATATATTCGCCGACCAATACGGAAAGACGATCATCGTTCTTGTCAAATGTGTGATAGAAGGGCCAGGGAACTTTGAAGCCGTCCCAACGCTGGATAGAATTGTTCTTACAGGGATAGTTACCCGGCAGGCAATGGTCGTGCCATAACTCCAGTTGAGTACCTCTTTCTTCGGTGCAGGCAAAGATGATTTCTTTATTCTGTTCGTTTTCCAGGGTGAAAATAGACAGGTAGGAATCCATTAATCCGTATCCGTAGTCGGCTTTCATCAACTCACGGCCACATTCAACAGCTTTTGCCCAGTTCTTTTCGTGCATGTAGAATTTCATCAGGACTGTATATGCCAGACCTTTATCAAAACGTCCGAATGCAGAAGCGCGGGTAGGAAGGCCTTCCAGTGCTGATTTTAATTCTGTTTCGATAAATGTTGTCATTTCTTCCTGGCTTGCCCGGGGAATGATCTCTTCTGCCAACGGGTTATTCAGCTGTTCAAGTGTAGGTATTGGCATGGGACCATAGAAATCGTATAAGAGGAAGGCTAGCCAACCACGTCCCATATGGATTTCAGCATTCATGCGTGCTTTCACATCGTCTGCCATTTCCACACCGGAAATGCGTTCAAGCGTCAATGTCATTGTCCCCAGATATTTGGCATAATTGGTGTAGTTTATTGTCGAATACTGGTGATTGGGTGTCCAGTTGTGACTAGTCAAAGGAATCCATGAATCATTTACCCAACAGCAAACGGCCAGATCGGTGGACATATCTCCGATAATCTGTACACCGTTTGCCACGTTAAAGATACCACTATAGTTATCGCAACGAAAAGGAGCGTAAACTCCGCCTGTGATCAATGCTTCCGCATCATTCTCTGTTTTCGGGAAAAATCCGGGGTTGATGGCATCATATCTTTCCGGCTCCAGATCAGTACATGAGATTAATGTACAGCAGCACATTAATGTATATAATAATTTCTTCATGATCTTATATCTTCTTTTATTGATTAATAAATTAGAATGTAATATCCAAACCAAAGCTGTAAGTACGGACATTCGGATAAGCCCATTGCAGACTTGAAGGAGTACTTTCTGAACTTGAAATGTCGGTTTCCGGGTCAAGTCCTGTATACGGTGTGATAACAAACGGGTTGTTCACATCAAAATATACGCGAACATTAGACAAGATGTGCTTGCTGGTCTTGATCGGTATATTATAGCCTAACGTAATATTGCGACAACGGATAAACCAGGTCTTTTCGTAATAATAATCACCCGTTCCGTAAGCGCTTTCAGTTTGGAAATAACCAGGCAATGTGCCGTTAGGATTCGTTGAACTCCAGATATCACCTACTGAAACCGGTTGGTTGTAACCACGGCGTAAGTCATTGACGTTATTACTAATCCAGGTTTTCTTATAGCTACCGGCTGATAATTTATCAAATTGTCCGTAGAAATAGACATTCAGGTCAAAGTTTTTATAACGGAATGTATTGTTAAAACCAAACAGATACCCAGGGTCGGCAGAACCATAAATCACTTTATCAGCATCATCCAGTTTGCCGTCAGGTTTACCGGTCTTCATTGGAATACCGTGTTCATCAACTTTAATCGAACCGTCTTCATTGTAAACATATCCGTTGATATCTTTAATTTTTACCTGTCCGGGAAGAGCTCCTGGCATATGGTCGATCTTTTCACCCGGTTGTACCAGACCATCTGACAGATAACCGGCATAAGAACGGATATAACCGTTGTATTCGCTGTATGCACTCGGCTTCCAGTTCGGATCGCGTTCTTTCCATTTGTCCCGGTATAAAGAGAATGTCAGATCGGAAGTCCATTCAAAATTTTTGTTCCTGATATTGGTTGTATTGAGTGTGAATTCAAAACCCTGGCTTTGAGTTTTACCTACGTTAGCTATAATTTTATTCACTTCGTTGTAAGATAACAGAGTCCGTTCGTTTAACAGGTCTGATATTACTTTGTGGAAATATTCAGCTGTTACATTAATACGACCGTTCAGAAAACCTAAATCCAGACCAAGGTTCCATTCACGTGTCGTTTCCCAGGTAAGTTCATTGTTACCCATCTGATCCAGGTAAACACCATTGACTGCACTACCGCCAAAGAAGTTATTATTACCCACTTTATAGTAGCTATATGCTTTGTCACCCACATTGGCATTACCTGTTTCACCATAGCTCAAACGTAATTTACCGTTTGATAAGATATTTGTCAAAGGCTTCAGGAATTCTTCTTCCGTGAATCTCCATCCGGCAGCAACAGAAGGAAAATACCCCCAGCGGTTTCCGTCTGCAAAGTTAGAGGAACCATCGGCACGAAGAGTGGCAGTCAATAAATAACGATCTTTGAATGAATAGTTCACGCGACCAAAAAATGAGGCCATGCGTGATTTTGTTGCACTTGAACCTACAGTCGGACGTTTTGCATTGCCTGCTCCCAGGTTATTATATAAGAAACCATCTGTAATGAAGTCATTGCTCTTTCCTGACAGAAATTCATAATCAAACAACTGATAAGAATGACCAACCAATGCATTTAAATTATGATCACCAAATTGTTTAGTATAGTTAGCTGTTAATTCCATCAGATAGTCTGAGTTGTCAGCCTGTGCTATATAACCTGAACCATTTTCTCTTGCTCCGTACAACGTTGTAGTAGGCATGTATTGTTTACGTTTCTGATAGTTACGGTCGATACCGAAATTAGCTTTCAACAATAAATCCTGAATCGGACGAACTTCAAAGAAGACCGTACCTAGTAATCTTTCTTTAGTTGTCTTATCTGTAATATCCAATAAAGAAACTGGGTTGGGAAGGAAAGAGGCGTCCTGATTCATTGAGTATTCACCGTTTTCATCGCGTACAGGCAATGTTGGATTAAACTGAGCGGCCGAAACCAGGATACCTGCATTTTCATTCTGCCCATTTCCCAGAGGAATATTATCATATTGGTTACGGGATACATTCAGGTTTACTCCCATCTTTACATATTTACTCAGTTTCTGATCCAGATTTACACGTGCAGAATAACGCTCCATGGCATTATTTTTAATTACACCGTCTTGTTTGAAATAGTTACCGGAAACCAGATACTTCGTATTCTCATTACCGCCGGTAATGGATAAATTATGTGAAGTTTGGAATCCCAATCGGGAGATTTCGTCAAACCAATTTGTGTTATGTGCAGGATTGGCAATTTGTTCAGCAGTATAATCCGGAACAAAAGGTGAAGACACTTCTGATTCGGATTTACCACCATAAATGCCCACACCATTCGTACGCAGCCAAAGCTCTTTTCTGTAATCGTTTGTCGCTTGCATAAAGCCTGGAGCATCCAACATTTCATAAGACTTTGAAATATCTTGAACAGATGCAGAACCGGAATACTGTACTTTTGCCGCACCGCTTTTACCTCGTTTCGTCGTTACGATAATCACACCGTTACCGGCACGTGCACCATAGATAGCAGTAGAACTTGCATCCTTCAGTACTTCGATAGATTCTATATCGTTCGGGTTAATTGAAGACAGGATATTATCCTTATTTCCATCCTTATATTGGTTTCCGCTGTCCAACGATCCCGGATCGCTCACTGGAAAACCATCGATAATGATCAGCGGATCATTCCCTGCCTTGTCTGAAGAGGCAGCACCGCGGATACGGAAAGTAGACTGACCTCCCGGCTGTGCACTGATCGTACTTACCTGCAAACCGGCAGCCTTACCAGCCAGCGCATGACTGATGGTTGAAACCGTACCGACGGGGGCATCGTCCATTTTAACAGAAGCAACAGCGCCTGTCAGGTCTTTTTTCTTCATCGTACCGTAACCGACAACGACAACTTCTTCCAGCGCCTGTGAATCTTCTTTCAATGTTACATTAATAACACTCTGTCCTTTTACGGCAATATCCTGTGGAATATAGCCAATAAAAGAAATCAGCAATGTTGCATTGGCAGGCACCTCGATAGAGAATTGACCGTCAAGATCGGTAGTCGTACCATTTGTTGTTCCTTTTTGAATCACGTTGGCTCCGGCAACCGGTCCCATAAGATCACTGACAACACCTGTTACCTTCTGTGATTGTTGTGAAATGGCAGCATTTGAAACATGTTCTGTAGTCAGCACAATGTGACGGTCTTTGATCGTATATCTCAAGCCTGTTTTGGTGGCAATGGCATCCAAAACGTCCTGGATATTGGCATTCTTTTTTCTGATCGAGATCTTTTCGTTTTTATTGACCTCTTCCAGATTATAGAAAAACAAGAACTCTGATTGTTTTTCTATTTGTTTCAACACATTTTCTAATGTCTCCTCTTTGGCGGAAACATTTAGTTTTGTTGTTTGCGCATAAGTTGCGGCGACCATTTGCGACAAGCAAACGGTTAGCATTAAGACGGTTAATTTCATAATTTTTATAGTTCTTTTCAGATTTACAGAAACAACTATACGTTGATTATTCATACTTTTGAATGTTTTAAGATTAAACATAATCCCACGGCAATGGGAGTTTAATTGAATCACACGTTTTAGAAGAGAGAATCCGGCAAGATTTTCTCTTCTTTTCTTTTTACCTCTTTACTCGCTCATATTAATACATTTTTAAGATTAGCTATTATTTATATTTCAGAAACGGTTATATGACGGTCGTCAATCTTGTATTTGATTGGAATAGAAAGATTGACAATTTCCATGATATCTTTTATACTTTGTCCCCGGTAAAAAGTTCCGGTAAAAGTTCGTTTGTTCAGTGCTTCGGACTTGACGGTAAATCGAACTCCGTAAACATGACTTAGCCGGTAAAGTATGGCTTCCAGGCTTTGTTCCGGAAAATAATAATAGCCGGTTGTCCAGGAAGTGAATTGTTTGGCATCCACATTTCTTACATCGATAGCATGTGTATTCCGGTTGTAAATAAACTGCTGATTGGGTTTCAGTATGGTTTGATGCAGAATGTTCTCTGTCTTCAAACGAACTGCTCCATCCAGTAAAGTTGTGATGAGTAGTGAATCGGAAGCGTAGGCCGTAACATTAAATTTCGTTCCAAGGGCTTCTATATCCTGTTCTCTAGTCTTTACAATAAAAGGCTTGTCTTTATCTTTTGCGACTTCAAAATAAGCTTCCCCTTCCAGATAAACGGTTCTCTGTTTTCTGCCGTAATCATTTTCATAATGAAAGACTGTTTTCGATCCCAAACAAACATGTGTCCCGTCCGGTAATTCAACAACATCTGCATCTAACCCGTCTCCACCGATATATCGTGTCGCTATTTTGTCTTCGTCCTTATTAAGAGTCAGAAATAAAGAGGTAAGGCATACCGTAATAAAAGAAACTGCTGCATAGTTACCTAATTGCAGCCATCTGCTTTTCTTACGTGGATAAAGTACCTTTCTTTTTTTCTGAAGACGATCCCAGCTTTCTTTCGGATCATTCTGCATCCCATTGAAGTAACAGGCATCATAGATAGCCTTGATTTCAAAGAATACCTTTTTATTTTCGGCATTCTCATTCACCCAGGCATAAAAATCATTCATGCCCTGTGTATCCAGCTGTCCTTGCAGATATTTTATGATCAATTCTGATTGTTCGTCTTTCATATAATTTTTCAATTAGACAAAAGGTGACTTAGTCCTTTATGAACTACGGATAAAATATTACCTTTGTCAGAGTCAATAGGAGGGGGAATGAAAAAACACGCAATAACGGCTATAGATATAGAGGTTTTATTTCGGTTGAAGCAGGGGGATGAAAGTGCCTTTGATGCTGTTTATTGGAAATATAACCCTTGGGTATTTAATTTTATATACTCCCTGCTATATGATAAATCTCTGGCTGAGGACTTGACTCAGAACGTTTTTTTGAAGATATGGGAAAAACGTGCAACTATAGATCCAGAACTGGGATTCGATGCTTATCTTTTTGCAATAGCCAGGAATTTGGTATACAAAGAAACTGAAAAACGTTTGGAGTCTGAACAATTAACTTTCACATTTGAGGGACGGGCAAGAGAAACAGATTCATTGACAGAAGAGAATATTGACGCGGAATCTCTTCGGGAATATATTGATGCTTTGATTGAGCAGTTACCTCTGTCCAGAAAACAGATCTTTCTGCTGAGCCGGCGCCAACATCTATCTAATAAGGAAATAGCAGACCGTTTATCAGTTTCGGAAAAAACGGTTGAGACCCAGATTTATCGTGCTTTACGCTTTATAAAACAAAAACTTTCAGAAGAAAGTAATCTTGCGGTACTAATACTAGTGATGATTAAAGGATGTTAAAACCATCCTTTTTTTATTTTGCCTGTAAGGGATCTGACAAATTTTAGGATATACAATAATAAAAGAGAGGCAATGGATAACACAAATATATTATTATTAGACCGTTTTATGCGGGGAGAAACTTCACCTGAAGAAGAACAACAATTGTTGTTGTGGTTTCGGGATGTCGATGCGCAGGAGGATATTTTGACTTTTTATCGTCAGCATTGGCATGAAGCTTCTGATAAAGAATTATCGGAGGACGTGCAGCTTCGTATGTTTCATCAATTAAAAACAAAGATAAGATCAGAATCTATTGCAATCAAGAAGACGCGGAAATTCGAAAAACGATGGTTCATTCGTTGGGGGCAGTATGCAGCAGCTATAATTTTATGTGTGGTAGTTGGTATTACTTCTCATTTGTATACCCGTCAATCTGTACCAGTTGCGAAAGAATACCAGGTGGAGGCAGAGAAAGGTCAGCGTGCCAGTGTGATGTTGCCGGATGGAACGAAAGTTTGGTTGAATTCTCACACTCAGATTTCATACAATAGTAATTATGGAATGAAAGATCGCATTGTGGCTTTGGTTGGTGAGGCTTATTTTGAGGTTGCCAAAGATAAAGATCATCGTTTTATCGTAAAAACAGGTGAAATGGAAGTTGAAGCATTAGGTACGAGTTTTAATGTAAAAGCATATAAGGAAGATAGGGATGTGATTGCTACATTATTTACAGGTAGTATCCGGGCCACAGCCGGTAGTCATTCTGTGATATTATCTCCTGATCAGCAGGTTTGTTTCAACCGGATAGAGGATGATTTAAAGGTCGATAGTCCGGAGAATGTGGTTTATGCTTCCATGTGGAGAGATAATGAGTTGGCATTTAAAGGTGAAACGTTGAATGATATTGCTATACGATTAAACAGGCTTTATAATGTACATATAGAGTTTAAGTCTGAGAAAATCAAACAGTTTCGTTTTTCAGGCGTAATCAAGAATAATAGTCTGGATAATGTATTTGAAATTATCAGTCTGACGTCGCCGATAATGTATGAATCACTTGGAGACACAATCGTTCTGAGTGAAAGGCAATAGAGTGAATTAATAGAGTATTGTTAACTTTAAATGAATTTGCATATGAGATAGAGAAGTAGAAAAAAAAGAAAGGGACAACTTCTGGTGGAAGTCGCCCCTTGTACACAGTTTTTTAGCTTAAATCGGAGTTTACAAATCATATTTATAACACAGTCGACTGGCGGGTTGACCGCGTAGAAATGTTTTATACCCGATTTTAGCTTGTAAAGTTACTATTTATAATCCATTTACTATTAAAAAAACACTTAAAAATGAGTAACATCAAGCAGTTTTTAATACAGGCTTTTTTGTGTAGTATGATGCTTGTCTTTTCAAGCTTCACAGCAATGAGCCAAATCACTCTCATCATGAAGAATAAACCGGTACGTGAGGTGATTAAAGAGATAGAAAAGGTGAGCGATTATCGCTTTTTCTACAATGATGATTTATCGGATTTGAATAAAGTTATCTCTATTGAGATAAAGAATGGCGATATAAAAGATATAATGAAACAGATTACCCAACAGGCTGCGGTTTCATATGTTTTGAAGGCAAATCGTCAGGTTGTGTTATCATTAGCTTCAATAGACCAACAGAAGGATGTCGTAAAAATAGCAGGAAAAGTTATTGACGAACAGGGGGAAGGAGTTATTGGTGCAAATGTGATGGAAAAGGGAACGACAAATGGAACTATCACCGATCTGGATGGAAAGTTCTATTTGGAAGTTTCCGGAAAGTCTATACTACAGGTCTCTTATATAGGTTTTAATACACAGGAAATTCAAGTGAATGGGCAGAAATTATTTACGATCAGGATGACTGAAGATTCACAATCATTGGATGAAGTTGTTGTTGTCGGTTATGGAACCCAGAAAAAATTAAATCTGACAGGAGCTGTAGCTACTTTGAAAAATGAAGAGTTAGTAAAAACTCCGGTAGCTAGTACTACAAATGCTTTAGTTGGGCGGTTACCAGGACTGATAGCCAAACAAAAAAGCGGGCAACCCGGTTTTGATGCAGCAGATATTAATATCCGTTCTTTTGGAAGTGCTCTTGTTATTGTCGATGGCGTGGAACAATCTTTTAATAATATAGATGCGAACGAAATTGAGTCTGTTTCTATATTGAAAGATGCATCTGCTGCTATTTATGGTGCCAGAGCCGGAAACGGGGTTATATTGGTTACAACAAAACGTGGACAGTCCGGTAAACCGAATATTTTATTTAACGGAACATTGACCAGCCAGAGTTATACAAATTTCCCTGAGCCTGTTGATGCCGGACAATATGCAACTCTTTTCAGAGAAGCTCAGATTAATTCGGGCGTTCCTGAAAATCAAACAAAATTCTCAGAAGAAGATATAGCGAAATATTTTGCAGGGAATGATCCTCAATATCCAAGTACGAACTGGTATGATGAGATAATGAAAAAATCTGCACTACAGCAACAGTATAACCTGACGATCAGAGGAGGTACGGATGTTGTTAAGTATTATACATTCCTGGGGTATCTCAGTCAGGATGGAATGTTTAAGGGGGATAATACAGGTTATAGGAGATTTAATGTCCGTTCAAATCTGGATGTAAATCTGACTTCGGATTTAACATTTTCTCTCGACCTGTCTGCGATAAAGGATGATGTACGTCAATCTAACCGACCAGCATCTGAGGAATGGTTCTGGATGGATTTCTTTGATAGTACGCCAACATCACATGCTTCGTTTCCAGATCCGACAAAGGTTCCTCATATAGGTCCGGGTCCGTTTAATGCAATCATAAATACACATGAGGATTTGGGAGGGTATGATAAAACATACAAAAATACATTGAATGGTGCATTTTCTGTTAATTATAAAGTTCGTCCTGTTCCCGGATTAAGTGCAAAATTGAAACTGAACTATCAACAGGTGTCTTATGACCGGAAGAACTGGACAAAACAAAATGATATCTGGGATTACGATTATGCGACGGATACCTATACATTGTATGGTAAGTCGATGCCTACATCATTGAAACAGGAGTTTCATAAAAATCAAACTATAACAGGGCAATTTTCTTTGAATTATGATAGAGTATTCAATAAAGATCATTCAATAAACGGATTGGCTTTGGTGGAAATAATAGATTATAATAACGGAAACTTCTCCGCTTATAGGGAGAATTATGTAACAAGTGCCATTGATCAGCTTTTTGCTGGTGGAACTATAAACCAGCAAGCCAATGGGAGTGCTTCTGTCTCCGGAAGAGCTAGTTTGGTTGCTCGTGCAAATTATGCTTATCGAGGAAAATATTTATTGGAAGCCACAGCCCGTTATGATGGTTCACCGAATTTCCCAAAGAATAAAAGATGGGGATTTTTCCCAAGCATATCTGCTGGCTGGCGAATGTCTGAGGAAACATTTATAAAAAATAATTTAACCTGGATCGACAATCTGAAACTGCGTGCAGGTGTGAGCCAGACTGGATTTGACTCTGTCGGTGCATTTCAATATCTTACCGGATATAAGTTTGAGGGTTATAACGTACTTGGCGGAAAAGAAGTTCCCGGATTAACTACTACAGGTATTGCCAATACAAATATTTCCTGGGAAACGATGACATTATATAATGTAGGATTAGATTTATCTGTATTGAACAGTAAACTGTATTCGGAGATTGATGTCTTTTACAGAAAGCGGGATGATATGCTGGGTACCCGCGTCGTATCGTTACCCAATACATTCGGAGCAACTCTTCCTAGTGAAAATATAAACAGCCAAAGCACAAGAGGTTTTGAAGTGCTTATTGGGCATAGAGGTAATTTCAGCGATTTCTCTTATGATATCAGTGGTAATGTTTCCTGGTCGCGATCAAAATGGATTCATTATGATGAACCCGATTATACAGACCCTGATGATATACGTTTAAAGAAAAAATCCGGTCAATGGATTGATGTTTATAATGCATATAAATCAGACGGATTATTCACCAGCCAGGAGGAAATTGATAATCTGGGGTATGATATGGATGGTATGGGAAATACATCTCTTCGTCCTGGTGATATAAAGATTGTCGATATAAATAATGATGGAGAAGTTGACTGGCGGGATGCACGTAATATTGGAAGTGGTGGAACTCCTCATATTATTTATGGTATAAACCTCAATATGAAATATAAAGGATTTGATCTGAGTGTGTTTGCACAAGGAGCAGCGGATTATTATGTGCAGCTACAATCCGGAAACATTAATATTGATGGTGTAAGAACTCCTTTTAAGGTTATTTGGAATGAACGTTGGACTCCGGAGAACAATGATCGTGATGCTATTATTCCAAGACAAAAAATCGGTCAAACAACTAATAATTGGAATTCTGACTATTGGTATAAAAATGCATCCTATTTACGTTTGAAAAATGTAACTCTGGGATATACTTTTAATAAAAGCCTGGTTCAGAAGCTGAGAATGGAGAATTTGCGTTTATTTGTGGTTGGTACGAATTTGTTTGCAATAAATCCATTACGTAAATATGGATTAGATCCGGAAACCCTGATGCAACCAGAGGTTGGTCGTATCCGGTTACCAAGTCTGTATCTTTAGGATTGAATGTTAGTTTTTAAATAGTACGGTTATGAAAACAAAATATTTTATATACTTATTACTTTTTTGTGGTAGTTTCTCTTGTGATATAATGGATAAGGCACCTTTGGATATTATATCGGAGGAAGCTGTATGGAACGATAAAGCATTAATAAATTCATATATCAACGGAGTCTACAGCGAATTGGATTTCTTGATCCGTGATGGTTATGGTTATGAAGAAGTAGACCCAACTTCCGGATTATCAGACGAAGGACGGCAAGGACGTGACTGGCATCCTTTGTATTCTACCTGGAAAGGCGGTTTTCTGAATAAGGATGGCGGTTTGCTTGAACAATGGCGTTACTCCACCATTCGTAAAACAAATGAGTTTCTTGAGAAAATAGAAACGTCAGCAGCTGTATCTGAGTCAGAAAAGAAGGTCTTGGCTGGGAAAATTCGTTATGCCAGGGCAATCACATACTTCTTTATGGTGAAGAGATATGGTGGAATACCTATAATAACTAAGGCTCAGTCGATAGATGCTCCAATGGAAGAACTGTTGGTTTCAAGGGATAAGGAGATTGATGTTTACGATTTCATTATTGATGAGATGGATGAGATCGCAAAAGATTTACCAGAAAGTTATGGTAGTGATGAAGTGGGGTATCCTACAAAATATGCTGCATTAGCTTTGAAAAGTCGAGCGGCAATGTATGCGGCCAGTATAGCTACCTGGGGAAAAGTTCAAATTAACGGTTTGGTCGAATTCCGGCAAATGAAGCAGAACGTTTCTGGAAAGCATCTTATGATGCTTCTAAAGAAATTATCGATTCTAAATCTTTTGCATTATATAATCAGAATCCAAATGATAAAGCTGAGAATTTCAGGAAATTGTTCCTGGATGAGAACAATGTAGAGGTGATATTCTCTAAACAATTGACGGGTGAGCAGGTCGGTAGTAATTATGATTTGTTCATGTCTCCGTTCCAGTTTTGTCCGGGCTGGGGTGGAAGTAATACTGCTGTTTACCTGGAGATGGTAGAGTCTTTTGAGAATGTAGACGGGACTCCGGGTACTTTTGATAAAACTTTGGCTCTGAGTCAGCCATGGGATCTGACAGAGTTTTTTAAGAATAAAGATCCTCGTTTTTTTGCCTCTATCTATTACGAAGGAACTATCTGGAAAGGAGAAGCTGTAGAAAATTGGGGTGGTATTATTACTGAAAACGGATCTAAAGTCACTTCTGGTTTTTATCAGGGAAAACCGGCTCAGGGACGTTCGTATTCTGCGGCTGGATATGCCGGAGGTGCAATTACCGGATTCAATGTCAAGAAATATCTGGATGATGATTTAGTACCGGTAGATGCAGGAAAAACTAAAGTTGATTTTATTGTTTTCCGTTATGGTGAAATCTTGTTGAATTATGCAGAAGCAGCCTTTGAGTTGGGAATGAATACCGAGGCTCTGAATGCTGTAAACCAGATAAGGGAGAGAGCTGGGATTGCATTATTGACAAATATAACTCGTGATGCGATCAGGCATGAAAGAAAAGTAGAACTTGCTTTTGAGGACCAACGTTGGTGGGATTTGAAACGTTGGCGCATTGCAGTAGATGCTATAACACGAAACTTTACAGGCATTTATACTTTCTATGATGTGAAATCAGGAAAGTTTAAAATTGAAATGAATGATAATGCAATGGGAGGGGTACCTTCTGTATTCAAGGAAGAACACTACTATTTTCCGATTACTCCGGATAGAATTTCTAATAATCCGAATTTGGCACCGGAAAATCCGGGATATTAAAATTAACTGAATGTATGAGGGTGTACCGGAAGCAATTTGCTTCCGGTTACATTTTTATGACTTATAACCTTTCAAATGAAATAACATGGAAAATCAACGAAGAATAATATATGTATTGCTTATAGGACTGTTAGCTGTGCCACTCAATGCTCAGAATAGGATAAAAACACGGGCTGAATCATTCTGGGGTGTTCATTTTGATCGTCATACTCAATTGACTGACGATCACTTAGGAAAAACCTTGACTGAAGGTATGGTCGATTCTATGCTGACGGCTGTGCGCCCTGATTATATTCAGGTGGATAGTAAAGGACATCCGGGTGTCTCTTCTTATCCAACGGAAGTCGGGCAGCAGGCTGCCGGATATGATAAAGATCCGTTAGCTTTGATCAGGGAGGTAACACGAAAGAGAAACGTAGCATTGTATGTTCATCATTCGGGAGTAATGGACATCAATTATGTTCGTTTACACCCGGAGGAAGGACGACGAGGTGCTGATGGTAAGCCGGATGGGCAGAATACCAGCCTTTGGGGAAATTACGCAGACCAACTATTGATCCCACAACTGAAAGAGCTGGCACTAAAATATAAAGTTGATGGTGTCTGGATTGATGGAGAAAGTTGGGCGGTTTATCCGGATTATCATCCGGCTGCTGTAAAAGAATTCAAGCAGGAGAGTGGGTTGACTTATGTACCTGTTGTCCCGGAAGACCCCAATTATAAAGTCTTGCTTGAGTTTAACAGGAAGAAATTTATCTCATATATAAATCACTATACAACAGAGTTAAAGAAAGTAGCCCCACAGTTTCAGCTATGTTCAAACTGGGCATTTAGTGCTTTGATGCCGGAACCGGTTCCAGCAGATATGAAATTAGACTTTTTATCCGGTGATTATGATCCGGATGATGCTTTGAATACAGCAAACTGGAATGCTCGTTGCCTGGCAGGACAAGGATTGCCTTATGATCTGATGGCATGGAGTTTTGTTCGCCATTCTGTCCCTAAGACAGCTTTACAACTTTGTCAGGAAGCAGCGGCTGTTATCAGTCTGGGTGGTGGGTGCCAAATGTATTTCAGGCAAAATCAGGATTTATCTTTTCAACCTGCGTCATTTGGTATAATGCGGGAGGTTGCAGACTTTGTATTACCAAGAAAAGAGTATTGTAAGGGTATACGGCCTATTCCACAAATCGCATTATTTTATTCTACTGCAGGTTGGAAACGGGAAGTAAATGATATTTACAGACCATTTGGTGTGAATGGTATCAGAGGCGTTATGAATGCTCTTTTAGACGGACAACAGGCTGTTGAGGTTTTAATGACTCACCATATGGTAAATAGTATGGAAAAATACCCGTTGATAGTTGTACCTGAATGGAAAGAAATAGAACCGGAAATGATTGTCCGGTTGAAAGAATATGTTCAAAAGGGAGGTCATTTGCTGGTTATAGGTTCGGATGCGACAGTTCTTTTTGATGATATACTGGGAGTAGAAGGAGTAAAGGAAAGTACTGTTTCCTGTCTAGGTTTTGATAGTCGTTTTGTCGATATACAAGGACCATTCCGGGAAATCCGCTTGAATCCGGAGGTAAAGGAATTAGGTCGGTTATACCAAACGAATGATTTCCGCTTCCCTTCAGGAGTTGCTGCTACTATTAGTGATTACGGGAAAGGAAAGGTCGCAGGAGTATATATGAATATGGGAGAATCTTATCTTTCCTCTACATCTCCTGTATTCAGGGATTTTCTGTCGGGAATAGTAAATGAATTATTTCCGGATCCATTAGTCTCTGTACAGGGATCTCATCGGGTTCATGTTGTTCCGGCAGAAAAGGAAGGACGGATGCTTATCCAGTTGATCAATACATCCGGCGATCATGCTAACCGTTATGTCAAAGGTATAGATGAAATACCTGTATTGACAAATTTGAAAGTATCAGTGAATATAAGTGAGAAACCTCGGAAAGTATTGTTGCAACCGGAAGGTAAATTACTGAAATTTGATTTTACCGGGAACAAGGTTTCAATTGTCATTCCAGAATTGAAAATTCATGATATAGTAGAAATAGTGAAATAAAGTAGAGTATGAATAAGACAGGAAAAATTACATATCTGTTATTTTTATTGGTGATGTTGTTGGTTTCGTGTAAGAATGAACAGAGACAATCAAACAATCAGTATGTAAATAAGTTTATTGGTACCGGCTCGAATGGCTGTGTTGCCCCTGTAGCTTCCGTCCCGTTCGGAATGGTACAGATTGGACCTGACACACATGCAAATAGTTCGGGATACCATTATGATCATACGAATTTGGTCGGTTTTAGTCATGTACATAAAAGCGGAGGAGGTTGTGGCGACTTTCTGGATCTGTTATTTATGCCTTTACCTTTAAATTATAATACAGATAGTATTACAAACCTCTATTCCCAATATTATCAGGCGGCTTTTACTCACGAAAAGGAATATGCAGCCCCAGGATATTATTCGGTAGATTTATATAATGGTGATCTGAAAGTTGAGTTAACAGCTTCTGCACGATGTGGCATCCAACGGTATAAGTATAATTCTCCGGGAACTGTTCCTGTTGTTATAGATCTGGAATATGGTTCGCAGGGAGCTTGCACGATTCAAAGTGAACATAATGTGGATACAGTCTTTGATGCGGCAATTGAAAAGGTAGATGATTATACCATTCGTGGATATCGATTAACAAACGGATGGGCTCCGGAACAACATGTGTATTTTTATACCACTTTTTCTTCCCCTGTCAAAGATTGTCTGTTGTTTCTGGATAATGAGCGCGTTGAAGGTGTTTCTGCGTTAGAAGGTCGTAATGTGAAAGCAGTTCTTTCATTTGAGAACGGGGGAAAAGAGTTGGATATTAAGACGGGTATTTCTGCTGTAGGTATGGATGGTGCCCGTAATAACCTACTGGCGGAAATGAGTGATAAAGATTTTGACCAGCTACGGAAGGAAGCCGCTTCCGAATGGACTTCTATTTTAGGGCAGATTGAAATAGAAACAAAAGATCCTGAAAAGAGGGAACTGTTTTATACCTCCCTGCATAATGTAATGATGTATCCGATGCTCTATTCGGATGTTGATAACCGTTTTCGTGGGCCAGACAGTCAGGTACATCAGACAAACGGTTTTGCTTATTATGGTGCTGTTATCGGTTTGTGGGATACATTTCGTGCAGCCTGTCCGTTACTTGCTGTTTTACATCCGGATATTATGAAAGACTACATCAATACTGCATTGGAGCATTTCAGGTATGCTGGGCAGCTTCCTATCTGGACTTTGGCCGGCGTAGAGACCTATCAGATGGTTGGTATTCATTCTATGCCACTAATAACCAATGCTTATATGAATGGTATTACAGGTTTTGATACTGAACTCGCAATGGAGGCAATGGTTGAATCGGCCATGAAAGATACCTGTGGATATTCTATGGGGTACTTTGTTGGATTGGAGAATTACAAGAAATATGGCTATGTTCCTTGTGATCTGGAGATGGAATCTGTTGCCCGTACTTTAGAATATGCTTTTGATGACTGGGCGATCTCGCAATTTGCTTCTTTAACAAATCATTCTCAGATTTACGATAAGTTTTATACCCGTTCGCTGAATTATAAGAATGTAATAGATACGAGCACATTGTTGGCCAGGGGAAAGACAAAAGCCGGGCATTGGCGGGAACCATTTTATCCTTTACGTTCGGAACATCGGGCTGACGATTATTGTGAAGGAAATGCCTGGCAATGGACTTTCTTTGTTCCGCATGATGTGAATGGTCTTGCCGAGTTGATGGGAGGAAAAGATGTTCTGGCCTCCCGGTTAGATTCTTTGTTTACGATGAGTTCAACATTGGAAGGAGAAACGGTTTCCGGAGATATAAGTGGACTGATCGGACAATATGCACATGGAAACGAACCCGGACATCATACGATTTATATGTATAATGAGATCGGACAGCCTTATAAAACACAGAAATATGTAAATGAAGTGTTGACAACTTTATATGATAATACTCCGGAGGGTATATGTGGAAATGAAGATACAGGACAAATGAGTGCCTGGTATGTCTTCAGTTCTTTGGGATTTTATCCGATGGATCCGGTTTCAGGTAAATATCAACTGGGAGCTCCATTGTTTGACCGGGCTTCGATCAATTTGCCGTCCGGGAAACAGTTTATTGTAACGGCAGATAATTTGTCTGATAAGAATATATATGTAAAAGAGGTTTGGTTGAATGACCATTTGTTGGATCGGACTTATATAACTTTTGAAGAACTATTGAATGGAGGAACACTTTGTTTTAAAATGACTGATAAGTTGGAATAGCAGAAAGTTTCTTATTCTTTTTATAGAAGTAGGTGTAAACGAATTTGAAGGTATATCCGAATTGGTTTGCACCTACTCTTTTTATGTACTAGTGAAAGATAAATTATCTGAATCTCGGAAACAGTCAAAAGAACCACGTATATTGAAAACTTCACCTCTGGTATATCCGTTATTTTTGCTCATACCTAATCTAATAAACAGGGAAATATGAAACGTTATGGAAGTATAATTGGCGTGAAGCCTGAAAAATTGGAAGAATATAAGAAATTACATGTTGCTGTCTGGCCGGAGGTATTGGCAAAGATAAAGGAATGTAATATTCGTAACTACTCGATTTATTATAAAGACGGAATGCTGTATAGCTACTATGAATATATTGGTGATAATTACGAAAAAGATATGCAGAAGATGGCGGCTGATCCAACCACCCAGGAGTGGTGGAAGCTGACTGACCCCTGCCAGCAGCCAGTAGAAAACCGTGCTCCCGGGGAATGGTGGGCAGCTATGGAAGAGGTGTTCCATATGGACTGATGTCCTGTAAAACGAAATAAATTAGCTTTAAATATTATTGAACATGAATGACATTATTATTAAACTTGGCGAATGCGTGGAATTCGGCAAGATCAATCAGGCATCGCCTTATCCACCGGCAATGAAAGGACAATCGGGGGCTGACGAACTGACTCGTGAGGCTTTGGAGAATGGCCTGTCTCCTCAGTCTATTCTGAATGATGCACTGATTCCGGCAATGAACCGTGTAGGCAACAAATTCACAGAGGGAAAGATATTTGTCCCTCAGATGTTACTGTCCGCAAAAGCGATGAATAGTGCCATGGCGCATCTGAAGCCCTTCTTCCAGAGTGGGGAGATCAAGCGTAAAGGCGTATTCGTTATTGGTACGGTAATGGGAGATTTACATGACATCGGGAAAAATCTGACAGGAATGATGGTTGAAGGTTCCGGTTGGGAGGTCATTGATTTGGGGACAGACGTGCCGGCTGAAAAATATATCCAAGCACTGGATGAACATCCGGGGGCAATTTGCGGCATGTCTGCTTTGCTGACTACGACAATGAGCAATATGCAACCCATGATCGCAATGATCCGTGAAAAACACCCCGATACCAAAGTGGTTGTTGGCGGTGCACCTCTGAATGCTACTTTTGCGCAAGAGATCGGAGCGGATGCCTATGCCCGTGATCCGCAGGATAATATCAACTGGTTGGATTCAATCGTAGCCTGATAGTGTATGAATAAGTTTATCAAACAATTACTGGATAGCGACAAACGGATCGCTATCCCTATCATGACTCATCCCGGCATTGAAGCGATAGGGAAAAAGGTATTTGATGCTGTGACAAATGGCGAAGTCCATTATCAGGCAATCCGTAACGTAACGGAAACCTATAACACGGCTGCCTGTACTGTCATTATGGATCTGACAGTTGAGGCGGAAGCTTTCGGGTGTACGATCAGTATGCCGGAACATGAAGTACCCAGTGTTACGGGACGTCTGGTTTATGATGAAGAGTCAGTGAACCGTCTGCAAGTCCCTTCCCTGTCAGTAGGGCGGATGCCGGAATATCTGAAGGCTAACCGGCTGGCGATAGAGAATATAAAGGATAAGCCTGTGTTATCCGGTTGTATCGGCCCGTTTTCGTTGGCTGGAAGGCTGTATGATATGTCTGAGATTATGGTCGGAATTTATATCGAACCGGATGTAATTAAGACTTTGCTGGATAAATGTACAGCCTATATCACCGCTTATTGCAAAGAATTGAAATCTCTCGGAGCCACAGGTGTAATTATGGCTGAACCTGCTGCCGGGTTATTATCTAATGATGATTGTCAGGAATATTCAACCGTTTATGTCAAACAGATTGTAGAGGCGGTACAAGATGAAAATTTCACTGTTATTCTGCATAATTGCGGTAACAAAGGACAGTGTACCCAAGCAATGATTGATTCCGGAGCTGCAGCACTACATTTCGGGAATGCAGTTGATATGGTGGCAACATTGGAGCAATGTCCGTCAGATCTTATTGTAATGGGAAATATTGATCCGGTAGGTATCCTGAAACAAGCATCTTCTGAGGATGTATATCGGATCACTTCTGACTTGTTGGCAAAGACGGCAGGGTATAAAAACTTTGTTATCTCCTCCGGCTGTGATATGCCGCCTTTGGTT
This sequence comes from Parabacteroides sp. AM58-2XD, assembly GCF_003463685.1. Lineage (NCBI taxonomy): Bacteria > Pseudomonadati > Bacteroidota > Bacteroidia > Bacteroidales > Tannerellaceae > Parabacteroides > Parabacteroides sp. AM58-2XD. The sequence continues at coordinate 27,439 of NZ_QSDP01000002.1, read as the reverse complement.
CCGGAGGCTAATATCAAAGCGTTCTATAAGGCTGTTGCTGATTTTAATGGAGTGAAATGATGTTTCGCTCATATACATTTTCATTTGAAGAGGTCAGGCCGGAAAAGTCTGTTCTGATGGAGTATCTGCAAATCCCGGATGCAGAAAGTTATTCGCTTGTCTCGGAGATTGTAGAGAAGACTTTTTCCGGACTGGCGAATTCAAAGGAGATCATCGGAGGATACAGGATACTGGATTGTAAAGGACTGGATATAAGGGAAGGTACAGTTTTTTGTTCACCAGGTCCGTTGCATACCGGACGTAAGATCAGCGGTTATATGACCGGTGCCACAGAGATTGCATTATTTCTTTGTACAGCGGGAAAAACATTTACAGATCTGTCCCATGCCTATCAGCAGAACGGCGATTTTCTGGAAGCCTTTGTTGTCGAGTCGATTGGTTCGGCTACCGTAGAGAATGCCATGGATAAAGTTCAGTGTTGTTTGGAAGAAGAAATAACGGCTCGGGGCAAGAAGATCACGAATCGGTATAGTCCCGGTTATTGTGAATGGGCTTTGTCTGGTCAGCGTGATCTGTTCTCTTATATTGGCGATCATCCGACTGGAATAACGATCAATGACTCTTGTTTGATGCAACCGATTAAATCGGTCAGCGGAATTATAGGAATAGGGGATGAGGTGAAGAAACGGTCTTATGGCTGTGATATTTGCAACAGTTCCTCTTGTGTGTATAGAAATATTAGAAGAAAAAACCAATAAGAATATATGACATTTGAATTATTATTTGGAATCGGACTGATCGCTATCGGCGCTTTTTCGTCCGGGAGTTTCTCCATCCCTTTTGGTAAGACCCGTAACTGGTCGTGGGAGAACTATTGGCTGATATATAGTTTGTTCGCCTATGTAATAGTACCAGTAGTAGCCTGTCTTATTTTTTGTCCGGGATTTATGGATGTATTGTCCGGTGTCCCGTCACGAACATTGGGATGGATATTCCTTTTGGGAATTATTTATGGAATCTGTAATCTCACATTTGGTTTGTCACTCCGTTATCTGGGACTTTCGCTCGGTTTCTCTCTTTCCCTCGGATTGATGATGATATTGGGCACGATCATTCCGCCGGCTATCGATGGGCGGTTAACTATACTGTTGCAGCAATCCGGCGGAACAATGCTGATTGCCGGCCTTTTGATTGCTGCCGTCGGTATAGCACTGAGCGGATATGCCGGTTACCGGAAAGATAAGGGGGCGGGATCGGAAGCTAATCCGGAGTTGAACTTCGGGAAAGGATTGGTACTTGTCTTCTTTGTCGGCATAACAGGGGCTTCACAGGCATTGGGGATAGAGCAGGGGAATGGTATTTCGTCTGCTTTGGTCACATCTGGTATCGATCCGTTGTTTCAGACGTTACCTGTCTTTTTTGTGCTCTTTGGCGGCTCTTTTCTGATCACCGCGATCTGGTGTCTCTTCCTGTCGAAAAAGAATAATAACCTGAAGGCTTTTGTTGAAACGAAGGATATCGCTATCTCCCGTAACTATCTGTATTGCGGCCTGGCCGGTTTCCTGTGGTTCGTCAACTTTATATTTTATGGCATGGGAAAGAGTCGGATGGGAGAATTTTCGTTTACCGCCTGGGGAATACTGATGTCGCTGACCATTGTCTTTGCAACCCTTTGGGGATTGTATCGAGGAGAATGGAAAGCTACTGATACAAAAACAAAAGCTTGGATGTATGCCGGCCTGATAGTTCTGATCGCTGCTTCGTTTATTATAGGAATGAGCGGGGGAGAGTAATGGAAATTGAAAATTAAGAATTAAGAATTGAAAATTATGACTTCAAGAGAACGCGTTTTAGCTGCAATAGCTCATAAAGAGCCCGACCGTGTGCCGGTCGATATGGGGGCAACTCCCAGTTCAGGCATCTCTGCGATCGCCTATTCCAATTTATTAAAACACCTAGGACGTACAGATCTCCCGGTTCAAATTTACGATGTCGTGCAGCAACTGGCACAGCCGGATATGTCGATTATCGATCAGTTCGGTATTGATGTCCTTGACATTGGTCGTACTTTTAATGTACAGCCGTCTGATTGGCATGACACGATTCTGGCAAATGGTGACAAAGCGTTGTATCCTGCTTGGTTCAATCCTGTAGTCCAGCCTAACGGGTCGTATCACTGTTACGATACCGACGGCAAGCGCCTACTGGCTATGATGCCGAAAGGTGCCACCTTTTTTGACCAGTCTTATTTCCCTTATGTAGATGGTTATCCGGATAGTTACGAAGGGTTGGATGCGGAAATGGGACGTGTCCTTTGGTCTCGTTATGTGCATAGTCCCTGGGATCATGCTGCCGACCCCGGTTTTTGGGAACAACTGCGTAAGAATGCCCTTCACCTGCGTGAAACAACAGATAAGGCACTGATGATCGTTTGCGGTTGTAATCTTTTCGAGTGGGGAACTTTCCTGCGGCGGATGGATAATTTCCTGATGGACTTGCTTTGCGACCCCGACCAGGTAGAACGTGTACTGGACGAATTGTTGAAACGCCATCTGGCTACTTTGGAAAAAGTCTGTGATTCTGTTGGCGACATCGTGGATATTATCCGTTTTGGCGATGACCTGGGGATGACGACCGGTCCGTTTATGGACCCTGATACATACAAAATGCTCTTTAAACCCCGTCATAAACAGTTGTGTGATTATGTAAAGTCGCATAGCCAGATGCATACTTTTATCCATTCTTGCGGTTCCATCTCTCCCTTAATGCCTGACTTGATAGAGGCTGGTATTGAGATCTTCAACCCGGTACAGACCAATGCTGTGGATATGGAGCCTGAGTTTCTAAAAAGAGAATTCGGACAGGATTGTACTTTCTGGGGAGGTGGTGTGGAAACTGTCGGCACTCTGAATAACGGTACACCGGAGCAGGTTCGCGAACAGGTTTTGCAACGTTTGGAGATCATGTCGGACGGTGGCGGTTTTGTTTTTAATACTGTACATAATATCCTGCCGGATGTTCCGCCGGCTAATATTATTGCGATGTTTGATGCAGTTGAAGAATTTAATGACCGATAGGCTTTAAACCTTCTGTTTTTAGACAGGAACTAAAAACTGAGATATGAAACGATTATATTATTTGATATTTTTATTGATATTGATTGGATCATCAGGAACTTTCGGACAGAAAATCGTTCCGTCTGAGCGTCCTAATCCTACTCAACAGAAGATGGTAGAGCGAGGCTATGGAATGTTTATCCATTTCGGAATAAACACTTTTGGTGAGACGGAATGGTCCGATGGCTCTATTCCTGTTGAAAAATACAATCCGACAAAACTGGACTGTGACCAATGGGTACGGGTTGCTCATGACGCCGGATTCCGTTATGTACTGCTCACGACTAAGCATCATGAAGGCTTTTGTCTTTGGGACAGTAAATATACGGAGTATGATGTCGCTTCTTCACCTGTAAAGACAGATGTGGTTGCTGAGGTATCTAAAGCATGTAAAAAATATGGTTTGAAGTTTGCGGTCTATTATTCCTTATGGGACAGGAATGCTCCTTCTTATAAAGATGAAGATCCTGAAAAATATGTGGATTACATGTGTAACCAGTTGACAGAGTTGTTCACTAATTATGGCCCGATCTGTGAACTTTGGTTTGATGGGGGATGGGACAGGAAACCGGAAGATTGGAACATGCCACGTGTTTATGACTTGGTAAAAAAGTTGCAACCCCATTGTGCCATTGGTGTGAATCATACGATTGTCTATAAAGAGAACGAGCGTAAATCGGCTTTACCTGACTCTATGATCACGGATAATAAATACTTTTTCCAATATTTCCCGAGTGATTTCCGTTTGTGGGATCCGAAGATTGCACATAAAGGGGATAAGAAGCAATACCTGCATGACGGTAAATCTTATTATGTTCCTTTTGAACATACGATTTGCATTAGTAAAAACTGGTCATGGTTCGGGAAAAAAGACCCCATTCCGACACGTAGCTTAGATGAATTGGAAGAGTTGTTTTATTGGTGTACAGACAACCAAAATACATTGGTAATGAATATTCCTCCCGATCAAACCGGTCGGATTAGGGAACATGAAGCCAATACGATCATTGATTTGGGACGCAGGCTCGGATTGAAACCCAACAAACCTCTTCCGACCAACGGGACATTCATTTCCATGCATGCACCTGCCCGGGCCACATCCGTTTACGGAAAAGATGTGGAGAAATATGGTGCCCGGATGGCGGTCGACGGAGGAATGCAAACACGTTGGGCCTCAGCAGACACATTGGCGACTTTGACAATTGAATTGGATGAAAGTAAGCCGTTTAATAAAATCTCTATCTTTGAATACCAAGATGAGGATTATTCACAGGATGGTTTTTCTTGTTACCGTTCCAATCGTATACAAGAATATAATATCGCTATTTTCCACCAAAATGAATGGAGAACCATATATTTGGATAACGAGTCTATGGGAGATTGTAAAGTAATTCGTTTCCCACAGTCGTATCGTGCTTCTAAAATCCGGTTGGAAATAACAAAGGCTCTGGCTCCTCCGTCTATTAAAGAGTTTAATGTGATTCAATATTGAGGTAGGTTTAAGAAGGAATAATAAATTTGTAAATGACGTTAGATGAATAAAATTTTAAGGGAAATTATATTGGGAGGTTTCATGCTGATAGTAACAGTCACGACCATTTTGGCTCAACAGCGAATGGATCAAATGTGGGGGGATCAGCAAGCAAAGAACAAGGAACTGAAAGAGAAACGCGGTCATTTGTTTGAATGGGGAAACTACGCCATGTTCATTCATTGGGGCTTATTCTCCCATTTGGGAAATGTATGGAATGGTAAAACATATTACGGCATTGGAGAATGGATGATTGATGTTAACATGGCCAATGCAAATCGGGATGAATATAAAGCTGTCAGTCGTTCGTTCAATCCCAAAGATTTCGATGCGATGAAAATTGTACAGTTGGCTAAAGATGCAGGAATGAAATACATCATTATTACAAGTAAGCATCATGATGGTTTTGCCATGTATCATTCCTTATGTGACAAATTTAATATAGTGGATGCAACCCCCTTTGCCCGCGATCCGATGAAAGAACTGGCTGATGCTTGTAAAAAGTTGGGACTGGGCTTTGGATTCTATTATTCGCATAATCAAGATTGGACTCATCCCGGAGCTTCCGGTGCTCCCCGAGTGGATAAAGATGGGAATCCCCGGACGTTTGATGATTATTTCCATGAGAAATGTTTACCGCAAGTGGAAGAAATCACTAAAAATTATGGTGATATGGAGCTAATTTGGTTCGATACACCGGGAGATATACCCCAAAAATATGCAGAGAAATTAGTTGAAGTTGTACATCGGAATCAGCCTCGGGCGCTTGTCTCCGGGCGTATTGGTTATAATTTAGGAGACTACCAAACATTAGGAGATATGGAAGTCCCATTAGAAAATATCGATGGCTTATGGGAGAGTGTTGACGTGACAAATGACGCATGGGGGTATGCTTGGTATGATCAAAACTGGAAATCTCCGAAACAAATTTTGCAATATCTGATCTCTACTATTGCCCGTGGAGGTACTTATATGTTGAATATAGGTCCTGATGGAATGGGAAATGTTCCGGAATTCGTTTCACAGACTTTGCGTGCTTCCGGGAAATGGATTGCCCGTTACCCTCAAGTTATTTATGGAGCGGAACCTTCTCCGTGGAAACATGCACTTCCGTGGGGAGACGTCGTGAAGCAAGGTAACAAACTATATTTGAACGTATATGAATGGCCAACGTCTGGTAAACTTTATTTACCCGGATTACAAACGGAAATAGTCTCAGCCGGAATTCTTGGTGAAAAGAAAAAACAACGAATTAAATTTGAAAAGGAAGATAACTGGACAGTATTTCAAGTACCTTTCCAAAAGCCGGACAGGATGATAACTGTCATCGAATTGGAAATGAAGGATAGTGAGATTATAGTAAATAATACTTTGGCTTTGGATCCTGAAACAGGAATAAACGACTTATCGGTTAAGTTTGCAAAAGCTGCTAATTGTCATGTTTATAAATCTAGTTGGATGGAAAAATTTGGCGAATGGAAACATGTATATTGCATAAGCGACCTCAACCGTAAAGGTAATGTTGCCTGGAATATTGAAGTTAAAACTCCTGGCGTATATCAAGTAGATCTGAAAGTAAGAGGTAAAGAACGTCCGGTATGGAAGGTAGAAACAGATGAAGGGCATATTGCACAAAACCAACAAAGTGTATCGTCTGCTTTTCAGAAAAGACCGATTGGTTGGATTCGTTTCGATAAGCCTGGTATACATACGGTGACTGTTTGCATGCCTGAAGGCGGACAGGCTGATTTGGCATCTATTTCAATGACTCCAATCAATTTTGAATAAGAATATAAATTTTAAGGAACAAGTGTATGAAACGATTCTATTGTTTAATGTTCCTGTCTGTATTGGCAGGAACATTAAATGCCCAATGGACTGTGAAAGAGAGTGATTTCAAGGGGAGTCCATTGGAACAAATATATAAAGCTAGTCCTTATTTAGTTCATATCATGCCGGATGCGGAATGGAACAACAGCAACTTCGCATCCGAGGCTGATATGAAGTGGTATAAAGAGGCCCGTTACGGAATGTATATTCACTTTGGTTTAGGTGCTTATAAAAATCGGGATTTGAGTTGGGGAATGGCTGACGGTGTGGCTCCCGACAAGAGTGAAGGTGCTTATCCGCGTAGCGAATGGACTTCCTGGCCTGATCGGCTGAAACTGGAGAAATTTTCAAAAGAGGAATTAGCTGATATTATTCGCAAGTCTGGTATGAAATATGTGGTTGTCGTGGCTAAACATCATGATGGTTTTCATTTTTACGATACTCAGTATTCAGATTTTAAGGTTACAAATACTCCTTACGGGAAAGATTTTGTGAAAGAGGTAGTCGATGCGTGTCGTATGGCAAATGTGAAAGTCGGTTTTTATTTTTCGCAAAGGGATTGGTATCATCCAGATTATGAACCGATAGATACAACCACAATAGAACGTATATCTTCTGCTCCTTATTTCAGAGCGAAAGAGGGTAAAATTGTTAAGCCAGGAAAGAAGCATCGTAAATATATCGAATATATGTTCAATACTGTACGGGAACTTTGTACCAATTATGGGAAAATCGACATGTTCAACTTCGATGCTTCTTATTGGAACGGTATGTTTACGGCTGACATGTGGGATGCGGAACAATTAACACGGATGATACGAGAACTACAACCCGGAATCATAATTAACAACCGAGCCAGTTTGCCGGGAGATTATGATTCTCCCGAACAACGTATAGGTATGTTTCAAGATCGTCGTATGTGGGAGACTTGCATGTGTCTGTGTGATACTTGGGCATATTCTCCGACCCGTGTAAAAGGTCCGTTGGAGGTTTTTCGTAACATACAATCTACAGCAATTGGAAATGGCAATGTGTTGTTGAGTTGGGGAATGAAATGGAATGGGGAATGGGATGAGAAACAAAAAAACTCACTGATTGATGCCGGAGAATTTCTTGAGGCATACGGGGAAAGTATCTATAAAACGCACGGTGGTCCGTGGCTCCCGGAAAGTTGGGGTGGTACAACTTTTCGGAATAACAAAATATATGTACATGTATTTCAATCGCAAATCGGTATTATTTCATTACCTAAACTGCCGGTTATCTCTATCGAACAATGTAAAGTTCTTACCGGACAAACTGTGGAGTTTAAGGATGGAGGAGACCATTATGAGTTGGATTGTAAATTGGCTTTAACAGAGAAAGCACCTTTAATCATAGAATTGACTGCATCCAGGAATTTAACGTCGGATGATATTCTACGTCAGCCACAGTCCGGAGGTTTATTTGGTGATGAAAAAACATATGGAAAACGAATCTGTTCACAGGTAGTAGCAACTTCTAAAGATATTGTGATAGATTTGGGCGGAAAAAGAAATCTAAAGGGAGTACAGTTGGTTTCAGAAGAACCGACTGAAAAAGGGAATGTATCCATTTGGCTTTCCGAAGGGGGAAATACTTGGAAACTCTATCAGACATTAGCTTTAACTGGTACTAATACAGAAATACCGATAACAACTTATGTCGCAGGTATTCTAGTGGAAGGTATAGCTACTCAGAAAATCAAATTACAATTTGCTTCGGGCATGGCATCTAATGTTATTTGTCATGTTTATGGTAATTGATTTTTTTTGTAAAAGAGAATGTTAACATAATAAATCCATTTTCCATAATCATATTGTGTCGAATGTATGATAGGAATGGCAAGAATACTTAGAGGTCATGTTTATTCGATAGTTTAATATGCTGAGGAATGTGTGTAAGCTTTTAAAATTAGTCCTGTATTGACCATAGTTTTTGTAGAACTACGTATATTTTGCAAAAATAGAAAAAATATTCAATAAAATCATTTAAAAAATCCGTTCTTTTTTTTGCAAAATCCGATATTGTATTATTAAAACAAGGACAAAAGATGAAGTTTTAATCTTTAATACAACGGTTGATGTGAAATATTAAGCCTTTCCCGGGGGCTTTTAATGTAATTTACTGATTGTTCCAGTCATAATTTAAGTCTCTGGACCATAGTTCTACAAAGACTATGGTTCAGAGACTTTTTTATAAGTATGCAATAATAGATTGCAAAGGTGATGATTTTTATGATTTAGACTTATGAATAGTCGTTTGATTTTGTATTAACTTTTGTTTGACCTTATCTCTAATCTCAATACGAATTGAAGGTGGAAGAGATATGGTGTTAGTATTGATGAATATAAAAGAATTATAAACTTAAATATTAATGCCTATGATATAAAGAAAAGGACAGTATGCTAAAAACGGATAATGTTTACACAATTATTCGGTTCACGTAAGATTAAACCAAATGTAAGACTGGTTAAAACTCTTAAACTAAGTAATTATTATGAATAAAAAAAGAATTGAAATAGGGATGGTAGCTAAAAGATCCCTTCCTATATTCGTTTTTACGACATTTTTATTTGTTTTGGCAGAATCGGCTTTTGCCACTGGAGCTGATGAAAAATCTACTATTACAGATAATAAAGTCAAAAAAGCAGGAATGGCTCTTATTCCTGCTCCAATGCAACAACAGAAAAAAATCAGTGGAGTAGTGACAGATGATTTAGGAGAACCTTTGCCTGGAGTTGCTATTCAGGTTGCAGGGACGCCGAGGGGGGTAACAACCGATGTTGACGGGACCTATTCCATAGAAGTAAAAGAATCAGACAAATTGGTCTTTACTTATTTAGGCATGGAAACGCAAACAATACCTGTCATAGGAAAAAAGAAACTGGATGTTACACTGAAACCTAAGGTTGATGAATTGGAAGAGGTTACTGTCGTTGCTTTTGCCAAACAGAAAAAAGAATCGGTTATTTCTTCTATTACATCCGTTAAACCGGCAGAATTGAAAGTGCCAAGCAGTAACTTGACAACATCTTTGGCCGGTCGTATCTCCGGCTTGATTGCCTATCAAAGAAGTGGAGAACCCGGGCAAGACAATGCGGAATTTTTCGTTCGCGGTGTAACTACGTTCGGGTACAAAAAAGACCCGTTGGTATTGTTGGATAATAATGAAATATCTTCTTCTGATTTGTCTAAAATACAGCCGGATGACATTGCTAGTTTTAATATCATGAAAGATGCGGCAGCAACGGCCCTGTATGGTTCGCGTGGTGCAAATGGTGTTATTTTGGTTACAACCAAAGAAGGTGTTGAAGGGAAAGCCCGGCTGAATGTCCGCTATGAAGAATCTATTACGACCCCTACCAGCTTGGTTGATTTGTCAGACGCGGTAACATACATGAAGTTGCATAATGAAGCCATCAAAACACGTGACCCGCTGGGGGCGACTATGTATTCGCAGCAGAAAATAGATAACACGATTGCCGGCGGCAACCCGTATGTTTACCCGGCCAACGATTGGTATGATATTATGTTTAAAAAACAGGCTCATAGCCGTCGTTTGAATTTCAACTTAAGTGGTGGCGGCAAGGTTGCCAGTTATTATATTACAGGTACTTACAACTCTGATAAAGGAAATCAGAAAGTAGATGGCGTAAGCAACTTTAATAATAATGTCAATCTGAACCGCTATATTTTGCGTTCCAATGTAAATATCAAAGTAACGCCTACCACGACAGCCAAGGTCCGTTTGCAAGGTACTTTCGATGATTATAGCGGTCCGCTAGATGGTGGAGACAACTTGTATAATAAAGTGATAAATGCCAATCCGGCATTGTTTCCGCCCTATTATCTGCCGGATGAAGCGAATAAATACACCCAACATGTCTTGTTTGGTAATGCCGATAAGGCACAATATATGAATCCGTATGCGGAGATGGTAAAGGGGTACAAGGAATATTCGACTTCCAATATGTTTGCCCAGTTTGAATTGGAGCAAAAGCTGGATTTCATAACCGAGGGTCTTTCTTTGAGGGGATTGTTTAATACGAGTCGTTATTCATACTTTGAAGTAAAACGTGCTTATAAGCCTTTTTATTATTCGGCGGGTATGTATGACAAGGTCTCGGATACCTACAAACTGAACGTATTGAATGAACAGAGCGGAACGGAATATTTGGATTATGTGCCGGGAGATAAAAAGGTTAATTCTGCCCTTTATTTTGAAAGTGCATTGAACTGGAATCGTATTTTCCAAGATAAACATAATGTAGGTGGTTTGTTGGTTTTCACGATGAGGGAATCGAAGAATGGAAATGAAAGTGATCTGCAAAAGTCATTGCCATCACGCAACATCAGTTTGGCAGGACGTTATACTTATGCTTTCGATGGGCGTTATTTCGCTGAATTTAACTTTGGTTATAACGGTTCTGAGCGTTTTGCAAAAAAAGAACGTTTTGGTTTCTTCCCTTCCGGAGGTTTAGGTTGGTATATTTCCAATGAAGCATTTTTCCCTGATGCTTTGAAAAAGAGCATAACCAAATTGAAATTGAAAGCAACTTACGGTTTGGTTGGTAATGATGCGATCGGTAGTGAATCAGACCGTTTCTTCTATCTGTCTAATGTAAATATGAATAATTCATATCTGGGTTCCTCTTTCGGTACGTTAGGTAATAGAGGCGGCCGTGGGTTGAGCGGAATTTCCATTAGCCGTTATCCGAATGAAGACATCACTTGGGAAATTGCACGTAAGGCCAATTATGGTATTGAATTAGGCTTATTTGACAAAATTGAAATCCAGGCAGATTATTTCACAGAAAAGCGTTGGAATATTTTGATGGATCGTGCTGCTATACCGGAGACGATGGGACTTCAAAGTAGTTTGAGGGCAAATGTTGGAGAAGCCAAAAGCCGTGGTTTCGATATGTCGCTTGATTACAATCATTCAATTAATAAAGATTTATGGATTACGGGACGTGCCAATTTCACATATGCAACCAGTGAGTTTTTAGTATACGAAGAACCGGATTATAGTAGTACGCCTTGGAAATCACGTATCGGTCATTCGTTGGCTCAAGGATATGGTTATATTGCTGAACGCTTATTCATTGATGAAGAAGATATCCGGAACTCTCCGGTTCAGTTTGGCAATTATATGGCTGGAGATATTAAATATAAAGATTTGAACGGTGACGGGAAAATCACGGAATTGGACCAAGCAGCCATAGGTTATCCTACCAGTCCTGAAATTGTGTATGGTTTTGGTTTTTCTACGGGATATAAAGATTTTGACCTTTCTTGTTTCTTCCAAGGATTAGCAAGGGAATCTTTTTGGATAGATGTAGAAAAAACGTCTCCATTTATTAATAACCAAAGAGCATTGTTGCAAGCGTATGCTGATAACCATTGGTCGGAAGCAGATCGTAATACACAAGCGTTGTGGCCGCGTCTGTCTACAACTGTTATTGAGAATAATAATCAGAAGTCTACTTGGTTTATGCAGAATGGCGGGTTTTTACGGTTGAAGTCGTTAGAATTTGGTTATCGTATTCCGAAGCATATTATTTCTAAGGCTCATATAAGTGATTTGCGTTTCTATTTAAGCGGAACCAACTTGCTGACTTTCTCTAAATTTAAATTGTGGGATCCGGAAATGGGTGGAAATGGTTTGGGATATCCTATTCAGAGAGTATTTAATGCCGGAGTTCAGTTGTCATTCTAAAATGTAAATAAGATGATGAAAAATATATTATTAAAAAGTTTACTGTTCTGTATCGTATTACTGGAATGTATCTCTTGTAATTATTTGGATATTGTTCCGGATAATATGGCGACAATTGATTATGCATTCCGTAATCGTACAGCATGTGAAAAGTATTTATATACTTGTTATAGCTATCGTCCGAGACATGGTGATTTCCAGTGGGATCCGGCAATTGCTGCTACAGACGAAGTTTGGTGCCATTCCTATATTAATACTGCCGGGCGTTATATTGCTCGTGGTATGCAGAAAGTGAATAATCCTTATATGAACTTCTGGAGCGGGGCAAAAGCGGGTTCTGATCCGGTCATTCCGGCTTTGTGGGATGGAATTCGTGATTGTAACATTTTTTTGGAAAATGTTGATAAAGTGACGGATTTACCGTCGTATGAACGTGATCGTTGGATAGCGGAAGTAAAATTCTTGAAAGCATATTATCATTTTTATCTGTTCCGTATGTATGGCCCTATACCTATTATGGATGTCAATATGCCGGTATCAGCAACTCCGGAAGAGGTGAAGGTCTATCGTGAACCTGTAGACAATGTGGTCGATTATATTGTAAACCTATTGGACGAAGCCGCAGCAGGTCTTCCTTCTAACGACGACCTGGTGGAAGGTACTGAGGCTGGACGTGTATACAATTTGGTAGCAAAGGCGATGAAAGCCAGGGTATTGGCTTACGCAGCAAGCCCGTTGTTCAACGGAAATACGGATTATGCTTCTTTGGTCGATAATCGCGGGGTTCAGCTATTTCCTCAAACGTATGATCCGGAAAAATGGAAAAGGGCCGCAGACGCTTGTTTGGATGCAATTGAGATGGCTCATGCACAAAACAAACGGCTTTATACGGATGTAGATCCATTGTTGACTACGCAAAACGATACCTTTAAACTACAAACGACTATACGTCAGGCTATTTGCGACCGTTGGAATTGCGAACTGATCTGGGGTAGTACGAATAATGCCCAGTACACATTGGCTCAACGTTGCCAGTCTCGTATTCTACGTGTTGGTCCGGAAATGGGAACAATAGTTCGTACCGAATGGGCTCCTACATTGAATACTGCAGAAAAGTTCTATTCTTCACATGGTGTACCTATCAGTGAAGATAAAGACTGGGTACAGAACAACTGGTACAGTAAACGTTATGAAATTCGTCCGGAACCCTCTTCCGGTGCTGAAAAGTACTATGTAAAAGAAGGAGAGAAAACGGTTTATCTGCATTATAACCGAGAACCACGTTTCTATGCAGACCTTGGTTTTGACCGTGGTATCTATTTTGGAAACGGTTATAACAAGTTTCCTGATAATGTAAAACATTGCGAATTTTGTGCGAAAGAATATTCCGGAGTAGCTTCAGCTTCTGAGTCATTCTCTATTACAGGGTATGGAGCCAAGAAGATGCATAGCTTTAAAGATGCTATGACGGCAAACGATTATAGTGTAGAGTATTATCCGTTCCCGATTATGCGTATGGCAGATCTATATTTGTTGTATGCTGAAGCTTTGAACGAATATAGCGGCCCGAGCGGTGAAGTATATAAATATGTAGATATGATTCGTGAACGTGCAGGATTGGAAGGTGTTCAAACTTCTTGGGCTAAATATTCTATTTCTCCTTCTAAAGTTTCTACCAAAGAAGGTTTACGAGATATTATACAGCGTGAACGTGAAATCGAATTGGTCTTTGAAGGACAACATTTTTGGGATCTTAGACGTTGGAAGAAAATTCAAGATTTTAATGAACAACCGAAAGGATGGAATGTCATTCTGGGAGATACTCAAGATTTGTTCTATACGGTGACTTCAGTTGCCCAAACTCCTGTTGAATTTTCTGTACGAGATTATTTCTGGCCGATCAATGAGAAAGAGATCTCGATTAATCCGAATTTGGTTCAGAATTTTGATTGGTAAATTAGTAATCATAATAAATGGAATAATGAAAAAGAATTTATTATATATACTTTCCGTTTTACTTCTGATCGCATGTTCGGAAGAGGAACGTACGTTTGTTAAAACGGATTCTGTCGCTCCGCAGCCTGTTAGCAATGTGGAAGTTACCAATATTCCAGGCGGTGCCATTTTGAAATACACTTTGCCGGATGATGAAGATCTGCTTTGTGTAAAAGCGAATTATGAATTGAAATCAGGAGTTCCGAGTGAAGTGAAGGCTTCCTTATTTGTGGATACTCTTAAAATCGAGGGATTCGGTACGGAAGATGAACGCACCGTGGAACTGGTAGCCATAGACCGTAGTTTGAATGAATCGTCACCGGTGAAAGTGACCGTGAAGCCACTGGAGGCTCCGGTGGTCACTATCGGACGCACTTTAAAGTTGATTGCCGATTTTGGAGGGGTACATGCCTACTGGGATAATCCTGGGAGAGCTGAGATTTCTGTCGTTCTGGAACAAAAAGACAATAACAATGAGTTCAATCGGATCGATGCTTATTATAGCACAGTAGTAGAAGGTAGTGCCGCGACTCGTGGAATGGATACCGATCCGAAAGATTTTAAGATTTATATACAGGATCGTTGGGGAAATGTAAGTGAAGCTTTGGAAACGACCATATCACCTTTGTTTGAAGAACAATTTGATCGAACGAAAATCACAGGAATGTCTATCGAAGGAGATACGCCTTCAGCTTGGGGATGGGTTCTCGCAAACTTGTTTGATGGGACGAAAAGTGACGGTAACGGATTTCACACTGCTAATGGGTCTGGTGTTTGGCCGCAATGGATTACATTCGACTTAGGTGTGACCGGGAAGATCAGCCGTATCAAAGTATGGCAACGTTTGGGTGATTGGATTTATAAACATGGAAACTTGGAACATTTTGAAATTTGGGGAACCTCAGATGCTGAAAATTTGAATGATCCTTCGGTTTGGACTTTGATGATGGATTGTAAGAGTACTAAACCTTCCGGATTACCATTAGGACAGATATCCGATGAAGACAGGCAATGGGCCGGAGCTGGTGAAGAGTTCGTTTGTGATCCAAGTAAACCTAAGGTTCGTTATCTCCGTTTGCATGCTTTGCAAACTTGGTCTAATGGTGACTTTTTCCATATGTCTGAAATAGAGGTCTATGGACAGGTTGGTGAGGATAAGTAAGGTAATTATTAAATGTATAGAAGTATGATAGTAAAATATGTTATTCCCCTGCTGATTTTTTGTGTCGGGGTATTTTCTACGTCTTGTGATGATATGGACGCTTTACATATTGGTTTCCTGGAAGAAGGCGAAACTATTTATGCGGCGAAAGTGGATAGTGCATCCGTCGGTCCGGGTAACGGTCGTGTTAAGATGGAATTGTTCATCAATGCCCAACGTATTGAGAAGCTCCGTATTTACTGGAATGCTTATACGGATTCTGTCGACTTCAATGTCGGTGGGCAAGTCGGTGAGTTCTCTCTTATGATAGAAAATCTGCCGGAGCGTGAATATTTGTTCCAAATCGTCAGCTTTGATAAATACGGGAATCGCTCACTTCCGTTTGAAGCAACTGGTAGAGCTTGCGGTGAAGATTATCGGAACACTTTACCTAACCGTCATATTGAAAACATTTCAAAGACGGAAGAAGGCGATATGGTGATAACTTGGGGCGCAGCAAATGACGGTGCGGTGAAGAGTGTGATAACTTATACCGATGCAACCGGTCAACAACAGGTTCGTGAGGTGTTGGCTACTGTATCGGAAGATATCGTGCAGAATGTCCAAAGCGGATCTTCATTTACGTATTATACAGTATATAAGCCGGCGGCTAATTCACCGGATAGCTTTAAAACGAAAGAAGATTCAAGGGATTTTCCTGAATGAGTATTCTTTATAACTTGTAGATAAACATGTTGAATGTAAGGAGAGGTGTGTTGGGTTACAACATACCCTCCTTTCTTCTAAAGTGAATTCATTATGAACAGGAAGGTTGCGGACATATTATTTGTCCTGTTTCTATTCGTAGGTATGGTAACATATCTCTTTTATACCCAATCTTACCGGATTATTTTATCTGGACAGGTTGGTTATTTTTTAGCAACAACTGATTTTTTCACCTCTTTTCTTCTTCGGATACAAGGAATTGTAGATTATCTAGCCTCTTTTTTTGTACAATTTTATGTGATTAGGTATTTCGGAATCGGAGTCTTGATAAGTATGGCTTTTCTCTTGGGACTTCTGATAAATATGTTGTTAAAACCTTTTACAGAATCTCGTTACCGCATTCTTTTATCTTTTTTATATTCGACGACATTTGTTTGGTCTCTACATAGTTTCTCCGATTATCCCTTGTCGAAAGATCTAACTTTATTGATTTCTTTTATCTGTTGCCGTCTTTATATCGGACTATCCGATAAGCGTATACGTGTTTTGTTCAGTTATTGCCTTGCTTGTATTCTTTGGTATATTTGTAAAGAAGCAGCGTTTGTAGCTTGTTTGTATATATTTGTTTATGAGTATTTGAAAGGAATGAGAAATTATTCTTACCTGATCTCTCTTTGTTCTCTTTTTGCCTTTTCAGCATTGTTCACGACTTTTTTGCTCCAATATTGTTTCCCGATGGAAGAAGTGTTTGTTGCTGAATGGGAATTGGATTGGTATCCTTGGTATCTGATTTATATGATTTCTTTTGTCGGTTGTATCTTTTTATTGCGTTGCACACGGAGGTATTTTTTTGTTGCCTCCGGTTATTTTCTGCTGGTTATATATGCTTGTTATGTGAATACCGACCGTATTAGGGAGTTTGAGATAAAATTGTTTTACCTAATGCAACAAAGTGAATGGAATAAATTACTGGGTAGTATAGGTGATGTCAAAAAACTGAACTCTAGAACCTTGAATTATTATTATATGGCATTGGCACAAACCGGACAATTGAGCAATGCCTTGTTTCGGGATGGATTCCCTTATTCGAAGTCATTGGTTTCAGCGGGTGAGCAATCGTATGTTTCGAAAACTCGTTTGAGCGATATCTATTGGAACTTAGGTTGTTTTCGGGCTAGTCAGGTGTTCTCGACTGAAGCCATGTCGATGTTGGATACGGGGGTGAACCCTTATCATCTTAAACGCTTGGCGATGATCCATTTGATTTATCGGGAAAATGATTTGGCAATAAAACTTCTGCGTATATTGAAAAAAACGGTGATGTATAATCGCTGGGCTGTCGATTTGTTGAACCGGATGAAACATGATCCAGATCTGGAACAGGTCGATTGGATCATTCGTTTCCGGAAGATGCTTCCTTCATATGGTTTCCAAATAGGTATGAACAGACCATTAGAAAATATAACAAACCTAGCTATCCAATTACCATTTGAAACATTGGCTTTGGAATATGCTTGGAATTTGGCATTACTGGAGAAAAAGGTTGATTGGGTGGCTAGGATGGTCCGCTATAAATTGGATTTTTCTCCGAACTCGGAAATCCCGATCCTGTGTCAGGAAGGAATTTTAATCTATGAGCGAGAGAATAAAATCAGTGAAGACCGGAAATTAAAGATAAACTATGATGAAGGCGTATTGGCGCGTTTCAAAGAGTATTGTACTCAGGGAAAACGTCCGCTAAATACGATATCCGGTTATTTGGTAATGAATAATGATTATAAATCCAGTTACTTTTATTATTATGAATCTGTCGATGTTCATAAATAGGTATTGTTATTTCTGTTTATTGGTATGGGTATGCATTTCGTGTCAATCCGTATCCAAGGATATAACTGAGGAACTGTCGCAGAAACCCCGGTTGTTTCCCGATTATACCGATATTGTCATACCCTACAATATTGCCCCGTTGAACTTTAAAGTGGTTGGCCGCCCTGAGCGCGTTGAGGCTGTGTTGCGGTTTTCTGACGAGAGTTGGGTACTTACAGGAGAAGAAAAGATTATTTTCCCGGAAAAGAAGTGGAAACAATGGCTTGAAAAGGCTAAAGGAGGTCGTATATCGGTGACATTGAAAGCCGAATGGGATGGAAAGACATATCAATACGCTCCGTTTGACTGGGAGGTGTCGATTGCTCCAATCGATCCGGTACTGGTTTATCGAAAAATAGAACCAGGGTATACAACTACTAATACTATGTCGATTAACCAGCGGAATTTGACAAACTTTAATGATGAAGTTTTAATCGATAATATGAAATCGGAAACCGGCTGTATAAACTGCCATTCTTTTTGTCAGAATGATCCGGATCAGATGCTGTTTCATTCACGTCAGAAAAATCCGGGGACTTATTTTATCCGACATGGAGAAATAGAGAAAGTGGATACTCAGGCGGGAGAAATGTCACAGGCCGCCGGATATCCTTTTTGGCATCCGTCGGGCAACTACATTGCTTTTTCTGTTAGTCAGACGCGACAAATTTTTTATGAAGGGAAGACTCCCATAGAGGTCTTTGACTTGGGGTCGGATGTGATAGTATATGATTTGAAAGACAAGAAAAGTTATACAATTCCGGAACTATTTGCAGATTCATTACATAATAACTATCCTGTGTTTACGCCCGATGGTGAAACCTTGATTTATTGCGGGGGTAAAGCAGTTCAGGTTCCTGAATATAAGAGTGATTTAAAATTATCTCTTTGTGCGATTCGTTTTGATGCGGATAAAATGGAATTTGGGGAAACGGTGGATACATTAGTGTCAGCTTCTCGGATTAATAAAAGTATGTTACATCCGAGAGTCTCTCCCTGCGGACGTTTTTTGCTTTATACGGAGGTGGAATACGGTTCGTTTTCCAATTATCATAAATCATCTGATTTGGCTTTATATGATTTAAAAAATAAGACACATAGGACGCTAGACGAGATAAACTCGGAGGATGTGGATAGTTTTCATTCCTGGTCGTCTGTGGGTGGATGGGTGGTATTTAGCAGTCGTCGGAATGACGGATATTATACGTACCCTTGGTTTACACAAATCAATGATGCCGGGAAGGCTTCCAAACCGTTTCTTTTGCCTCAGGAGGACCCAGATTTTTATATTTATTGTCTGACTTCTTATAATGTTCCCGAATTGGTAAAAGGAAAGGTAAGTATTGATCCTTATAACCTTAGGAAAACAGTCATGGAAGCTCCTGTAATAAAAAGTAAATACAAAATACAAAATGACAGAATTTAAACACGACACGCTAAGTCGGAGATGGCGTGGGAACTCCGGTAATCAGATTTATCCCGTTACTTGATGTATTGGAACAGCTCTGTAGGGCGGTAATGCCACTAATCTTAGGTGGCATCGTGACTTCTTATAGGTGACATGGTGACTTCTTATAGGTCGCTATACCGATCCTCAGGCTTGTTGTATGTGCAGAGAGTAGGGGGAGGCTTTTAAAAATGTTCAATTATGGCATTCTTTAAAAAGGTTCTTAAAAAAATGGGTGGCAAGTGGCATCCGCAGGCAGTTACCGTGGGCAAACCCGTAACGACGAAAGAGGTAGCCGATCGCCTGTCGCAGATTTCTACCGTGAGTCGTGCTGACGTCTATGCTGTCTTGATGGATCTGGCAGGCGTTTTGGCCGATTATATGGCACAGGGACGCAGCGTGAAGATCGATGGTCTGGGTACTTTCTACTACACCTGCACCTCTAATGGCAATGGAGCTGACTCGGCAGATAAGGTGAATGCATCGCAGATCACCGGTGTACGTGTCCGTTTCATCCCTGAAGCCACGAAGAAGAGCGGTAGTAAGTCGATGAACCGTACGCTCGTAAGCGACAACATCTTTTGGATGGAATTGAATGGCGCACCCGAGACAACTCCTGAAGAAGGAGGCGGTGAAGATCGTCCGGAGATTGAGTGATCTTTCTCTGAATGTATGAAGAAAGTGTTGCAAAGTAATTGCTTTGTCCGTTGGAACGGAAGAAGTGCTTGTAACACTTTCTTTTTTTGATCGGAGTTAAATGTATAATAAGTGAGTAATCCTATTCGCAGAAATACCACCTAACTATCCGGAAATTTCCGTACTTTTGTCATCAGTTTAAAACGAACAGACAAAAGCAATGAAATATCTGATAAAGGCCCCGGAAGAAAGACTTCGGGCTTCCGTACAACTTCCTGCTTCCAAGAGCATTAGTAACCGTGCTTTGATATTGAATGCACTAAGTTATAGTCCGTATGATATACAGAACCTTTCCGATTGCGATGATACGGAAGTGATGGTTAAGGCATTAAATTCTAACAGCTGTGATTTCGATATAAAAGCTGCTGGGACGGCGATGCGCTTCCTGACGGCATTCCTTTCCAAGATTATCGGTGAATGGACGATTACGGGAACGGAGCGGATGAAAAATCGCCCGATCAAACTGCTGGTCGATGCATTGAACTCGTTGGGCGCTCGTATCGAATATATCGAGAAGGAAGGCTATCCCCCTTTGCGTATCTTTGGAAGTGCGTTGCAAGGAGGCGAGATTTCTCTGGCCGGAGGTGTCAGTTCACAATATATTTCAGCCTTATTGATGATCGCCCCTTTGATGGAAAATGGCTTGACATTACATCTGGAAGGAAATATCATTTCGCGTCCCTATATCAATCTGACGTTACAATTGATGGAACAGTTTGGGGTGAAAGCTACCTGGAACGGCCAAACCATCAAGATTCTTCCCCAGGAGTATAAACCGATCCGTTTTACCGTGGAATCGGATTGGAGTGCCGCTTCTTACTGGTATGCAATCATGCTTTGTCGAAAAATGCCGAAATAGAATTGTTGGGTCTTTTTAAGAACAGCCTGCAAGGAGATGCCGCCGGAGCAAAACTGTTTGCCCAACTGGGTGTTGGTACGGCCTTTACCGACCAGGGCGTCATGCTGAAATATAACGGTAACGTGACAAAAAAGTTGATCTACAATTTTGTCAACGAACCCGATTTGGCGCAAACATTTGTTGTCACCTGCGTGTTACTAAATATCCCCTTCCGCTTCACCGGATTGCAATCGCTGAAGATAAAAGAAACCGACCGTATCGAAGCTTTGAAAACGGAACTTCGTAAACTCGGCTATCTACTGACCGACAGCAACGACAGTATTTTGGAATGGAATGGGGAACGTTGTGAACCGGAGGCTGATCCGATTATCGCCACATATGAAGACCATCGGATGGCAATGGCATTTGCCCCGGCTTCGCTGGTATTGTCGCAAGGTCTTAAAGTGGCTGATCCGGAAGTGGTGACAAAGAGTTATCCTGCCTATTGGGAAGACTTGCGCAGAGCAGGATTTACTTTAATTGAAAATTAACATGTGGTACATTATCATTGGTATTATCGTGCTTGGCGTTATTGCTGCCATAGCCGGTTATTTCAGGAATAAAAAATTACAGCAGATGCTGGAACGTGGGGAGATCAGCGAGATACCTGAAGCGCGTGAAATTCCCGAAGAATGCTGCGGCCAGCATGAGACTTGTGAGCGTGACAGTCTGTTGGCTGCCGTCAGCAAAAAGATTGAATATTATGATGACGAGGAACTGGATCGTTTCCGGGGGCTGGAGGGAGATGAGTATGAAGAGGATGCCGTCGATGAGTTCCGCGAGGTACTTTATACCCTGCAATCGGAAGAGGTGGCCGGATGGCTCCGTAGCCTGCAACTTCGTGGCGTGAACCTACCGGATGCACTGAAGGATGAAGCATTCCTTATTGTCGGCGAGAGAAGAATACATTAAACGGTAGAGAACGTCTACAAGTGTTCGGCATAAAGATAAGATTGCACAAATAAGACGAACCATCATAAGGAATGAATATGGATCTATTACAATATACTTTTTTTCAACATGCTTTGCTGGGCAGCTTGCTAACAGCCATCACCTGTGGTATTGTCGGGACATACGTTGTCGCACGTCGACTGGTGTTTATCAGTGGCGGTATAACTCATGCCTCTTTCGGTGGTTTGGGGCTTGGCTTTTATCTGGGTACAAACCCGATCTTGATGGCAATGGTCTTTTCCGTACTTTCCGCTTTCGGGGTGGAATGGGCGAGCAAGACACAGGATGTGCGTGAAGATTCGGCAATTGCCGGTGTTTGGGCACTTGGAATGGCGCTCGGAGTGATTTTCATATTTCTTACTCCCGGCTATTCTCCCAATCTGTCTGCCTATTTGTTCGGTAATATCCTGACGATCTCCCTGTCTGATATTATCTGGATAGCAGCTTTGGCGGTGGTATTGATCGCAGTCTTTTCCCTCTATCTGCGGGAGATAGTCTATGTCGCTTTCGATAGCGACTTTGCCAAGACGCAGCATATCCATGTAAAGTGGATCGAATATATGATGATGTTCTTTATTGCCCTGACTATCGTCCTTTCCATCCGGCTGGTCGGTATTATGTTGCTGATGAGTTTGCTGACTTTGCCGCAAATTACAGTGAATCTGTTCACTTCCGACTTTAAGAAGATCATCTGGGGGAGTATTGTCCTTGGCTTTCTGAGTTGTGTGGTGGGGCTGGTTCTGTCTTATTTCCTGAATGTACCGTCGGGAGCTTTTATCATCCTGGTGCTGGTGCTGGTCTTTTTGGTCCTGAAAGGAGTATTATTCTTTACTAAGAGGCAATAAAACAGGTTCTTCTCAGTTTATTATATGATAAAGAGTGCACATAATACGTGAAGAAAGGTTTTTACTATATAATTTCGATATTCGTGGTTCTCTTGCTTTGGTCGTGCAGTACGAAGAAAAACACCAAAGCAAGCCGGTTCTACCATTCCTTTACATCGAGATACAATATCTATTATAACGGAAAGACTTCTTTTGATGAAGCCCTGAAATCTATGGAGACTGGCTACAAAGAAAGTTATTCCGAAATGATCCACATGTATCCGATCAGTGCACAGCCGAAAGATAAAAAGGAAACCGGCGGCCCCTTCGACCGCGCCATCGAGAAAGGCAATAAAGCTATAAAACTTCATTCCATCAAAGCCAAGCCGGCAAAGAAACCGGGTTGGCGTAACGATCCCAAACAACGTGCTTTGCAGGAACAGGAAGAATATAATCCTTTCCTGAAAAAATGTTGGCTGCTGATCGGGCAGGGACAGTTCTATAATGCTGATTTCCTGCAAGCCTCTGCCACTTTTTCTTATATTGCCCGCCATTATTCCCATGACGAGGAAGTAGTGGCCGAAGCCCGTTTGTGGCAGGCCCGTTGTTATTCGGAAATGGATTGGTTCTATGAGTCCGAAGATATTTTGGGTAAACTGAATACCAATGGAATACCCCGCAAGAACCTGAACCAGTATGCCGCCGTTTATGCCGATTATCTGGTCAAGAGCAAACAGTATGAAGAAGCTATCCCTTATTTTAAGACGGCAATCAAATCGGAGAAAAGCAAACTTCAGCGTACCCGTATGAAATACCTGCTGGGACAGATTTATGCCGCGCAGGATCAGGACGGGCTCGCCTATAAAATGTTCAACGAAGTAGCCAAAGCCAGTCCTCCCTATGAACTTGAATTTGCGGCCCGTATCCGTCAGACGGAAGTGTTCTCAGGCGCTAACTATCAAAAGGTAGTCAAGATGCTTCAGCGTATGGCGAAGAGCGATAAGAATAAGGATTACCTGGATCAGGTTTATTATGCCCTCGGAAATGTTTACCTGAACCGGGAGGATACGGCAAATGCCATAAAGAATTATGAATTGGGTATCGAAAAGAGCACACAGAACGGACTGGAGAAAGCTATCTGCCAGATCAAACTGGGCGATATCTATTTTACCATGCGTGATTATGTAAAGGCTCAGCCCTGTTTCAGTGGCGCATTGTCCGGCATTCAGAAAGAATACAAAGACTTTAAGCGTGTGTCGAAACTTTCGGCAGTTCTGGACGAACTGGTCGTACATGTGGAAGCCGTCCATTTGCAGGATAGCTTGCAGACTCTGGCAAAAATGCCGGAGACGGAACGTTTGGCTGTCATCGACAAAATTATAGAACAGGTAAAGAAAGAAGAAGAAGAGGCCAAGGCTTTGGCTGAGAAAGAGGCTTATCTGGCTGACCAGGCTGCCAAAGGAACGGGTATTAACCGTCCTGGGACAGAAACCGGCGGTATCGTTCTCCCGACTGCATCGGGCGGTACTTCATTTTACTTCTATAATCCTTCGACCGTATCGCAGGGTAAGGCACAGTTCCAGCGTAAGTGGGGACGTCGTACACTTGAGGATAACTGGCGTCGGCGTAAAAAAGAAATGTCGACCTTCAACGAAGATGCTCAGGAAGAGGGTGAAATGGCGGAGACAGCAGCCGGAGCCATCGGACCGGACGGTCAGCCTTTGCCGGCCGACTCTCTGGAGGCCGGTTTGCCGGAGGTTGCTGCCGATGACCCGAAATCACGTGAATATTATTTGCAGCAGTTACCTTTCACGCAGGAAGATGTGGATGCCTCGAATATAATTATTGAGGACGGATTGTATAATATGGCGATGATCTATAAAGATAAATTAGAGGATCTGCCTTTGTCGATCGAGGCTTTTGAAGAGTTGGAACGTCGTTTTCCGGATAATTCGCATCGCTTGGAGAGTTATTACCAGGTCTATCTGATGGCGCTCCGTACGGGGAATACCTCTTTGGCCGCCGAGTACAAGACGAAGATGATCAATGCCTTCCCGAATGAGGATTATACGATCGCCATCTCTGACCCGAATTATGAATATAATATACGTATGATGGATTCCGTACAGGATTCGATCTATCAACAGACGTATAATAGTTATCTGGCAAGTGATACCGTTACCGTGCGTCGGAATTTCCGCGATGTCAGTGTCAAATATCCGTTGGCAACCCTGATGCCGAAATTTATGTTTCTGGATGCGTTGACTTATGTACAGGCTGGTGATGCCGAAGGTTTCAAAACGGCCTTGAAAGCGTTGGTAGAGAAATATCCGACAGCCGATGTGACGGAACTGGCAGGTGAGATGCTGAAAGGTATCCTCCGCGGCCGTACCCTGATGCAGGGCAGCGTGACCGGTATGACTTGGAACCTGCGTTTTGGTCTGGGTGAAGACGGTTCTTTGTCCGCAGCCGACTCAGCACGTACATTTACTGCCGAGCCGAATACTCCTTACCGTATGATCCTGATGTATCCGACCGGAAGTGTGGATAAAAACCAGTTGCTGTTTGCTGTGGCAGCTTACAACTTTGCCAACTTTATGGTGAAGGAGTTTGATTTGGCCTTTGAAGAAGCCGGCCCGATGTCAATGCTGAACATCAGCGGCTTTACAGGTATAGAAGAAATCCTGCAATACTATAAAATGATTTATGGTAAAGACGGTTATGCCCAGGCTTTGGATAAAAATGTAGCTATCCTTCCGATCTCTGAGGACAATTACGAGACATTGATGCGAGGTAAGACACTGGAAGAATATATCAACTTCTTCGAAGAAAACTTTGGCGATAAAGCCCCGGAACTGGCAACACGTTGGAATAATCGTATGCTGGTGGAAGAAGAAAAAGTGAAAGAAGCCGAAGCAGAAGCTGAAACTGAAGCAGAACTTCCGGGCGAAGATCAACCGAGCGAAACTGTTCAACCGGAAGATGAAGCCCCGGCAAAAGAAATCAAGTCGGTACGGAGAAAAGAAGCTGAGGCTGAAAAGAAAGAAGAAGCTGAAAAACCAGTAGAACAGGTTGCTCCGAAAGATACTGTCATTCCGGAGATATCTGTCCCGGATACTGTTGTCAATGTTCCGGCAATTGAAGCTCCTGTCGATACGGTTTCCGTACAGCCGGCTGTTTCCGATACTGTTGCGGTTGCTTCTCCTCAGGATACTGTCTCTGCCGTGCAGGCACCGGAAGAACGGAAAGAGCTTACATTAAAAGAGATAGAAGCAATCCGCAAACGTGAAGCCGCAGCCGAAGAAGCCCGTAAGGAAGCCGACCGCAAGGCATTCGAAGCACAACAAAAAGCCGAGAAAGAATTGCAGGAGCAGAAAGCCAAAGAACGTGCTGACTTGCTGAAAAAGCGGGAAGAAGAAGAAAAAGCCCTTCTGAAAGCGAAAGCCGACCGTGAAAAGCAGCTTGAGCAGGATCGTAAGAACAAGTTGAAACAGGCTGAAGCCGACCGTAAAGCGAAGCTGAAAGCCCGTGAAGAACTTCGCAAACAAAAAGAGCGCGAATACAAGGAAAGGCTCAAACAAAAGGAAAAAGAGCGTAAGCAGAAGGAAAAAGAGTATCAGGAAAAACTGAAAGCAAAAGAGAAAGCCCGCCGCGAAGCACAAAAAGCGAAAGAGGCGGCAGCACGTAAGAGGTGATGATAAAAGTGGTAGAGGTGGTCAAAATTTACAGTCCTGTGATCCCAGAGTTAATCCGGGATCACATCCTACACAGATTCAATGTTTTGTCATGGCGGATCGAGTCCGCCATGACAAAACAGGGTTCTTATTATGTATATTGGAAATCTTCCAGTTTTTGCTGTAATTCTTTGCGTGCGAAAAAAATACGGCTTTTTACTGTCCCCAAAGGGAGATCCAGTTTTTCTGCTATTTCATGATATTTGTAGCCATTTAAAAATAAGGAAAACGGAATTTTTATCTCATCATTCAATTCTGAAATAGCCTTTGTGATTTCCTGAATTTGATAGACTTTGTCTGGAGAACCCGAAATGGAGTCATTGGTAATATCCAGGTTGTACAAATCAGTATTTTGATCGACCACAGTCTGTACACGCACAATTTTATGGTAGTTATTAATGAAAAGGTTACGCATTACGGTCATAACCCAACCTGTAAAATTAACATTGTCTACAAATTTTTCCTGATTGTCCAAAACTTTTAGTGTAGTATCTTGCAACAGATCCAGAGCGTCATCTCTGTTTGCTGTTAGCTTGATAGCAAAATTCATCATGTGATCTTGTAATCCGAGTAATCTTTGTTGAAATTGTATTCTGTTCATAATGTTTGTTGTTTATTAATATACGTTTTTATCTGCTGCAAATCTATTTTTTATGTTCATTATGACATGTTCGATTTCGTACGGAAAGACTCAGAAATTGTTTTACATACCCGTTAGAGCATATTTATCGGATGATTTCGTACTTTTGATAGACAGTAGATGGTCTCTTGGTGAATGCTGAATAGATTTATTGATAATATCAGATAGAAATAATTACCTTTTGTTCTTATCTAGTTATTATTGGAGTGGATATTGGTAAGGTAAAGAATGTTTTTCCGGATATTAGTTCTTGGAGAACTATTTCATTTAAAGACTATATCACATTGTGAAAACAAAATTATAT
>NZ_QSDP01000199.1:0-3671 GCF_003463685.1 Parabacteroides sp. AM58-2XD | reverse complement strand
TTGAGAGGGGGCAGGGGGTGTGTAATAATTTGCGTGAATGGCGGAAGATAACACACCCCCTACCCCCTCTCAAGAGGGGAGTGATTACTACCGGTCGCTATGTTTAGTCTCTAATCCAGATACAGATAGTCGTAATGTACCAACGGTTTTATGTCGCGCTGCCCAATCAGCTTCTTTGCTTCATTGCTGTCGTAACTGGTGCAGCCGACACCGAGTTGGATGCCTTCTTCATTGACAATCTTTATGATGTCGTTCTTTTCAAACTCTCCTTTAATGGCTGTGACGCCGACTAATAGAAGGCTTGTTGCACGTGGGCCGGTCAATGCTTCTTCAGTACCTCTGTTGATATGTATCTCTCCTTTGGCAAAGCCTTCGGAGTGGGCGATCCATTTCTTTACGCTGCTGACCGGCTTGGCCGCAGGAATGAAACGGGTACATATTTCCGTACTTCCTTTAACCAACAATTGGGGCAAAATGTTTTCCTTTTTCCCGTTGGCAATAATGACGGTTATGCCTTCGTCGGCAACTTTCTGTGCAATGTTGCATTTAGTCAGCATGCCACCCCGCCCGAACGAGGACTTACTGGTTTGTACGTATTCGGAAAGGTCCTGTTTCCCGCCGTCTATTTCGCGGATAACGGTAGAGGCAGGATCGGCTGGATTTCCGTTATAGATGCCGTCGATATTACTCAGGATGATAAGTGCATCCATCCCCATCATGGTGGCGATCAGTCCCGACAGTTCGTCGTTGTCCGTAAACATCAGTTCTGTAACGGATATCGTATCATTTTCGTTTACGATCGGTATCACGTTGTTGTCGAGCATCACTTCCATGCAATGTTTCTGGTTGAGATAATGCGTGCGGCTACCGAAATTCTCTTTCGTAGTGAGCACCTGGCCACAAGCGATCTTATGTTCGCGGAACAGTTCGAAGTAACGGTTGATCAGTTTGGCCTGGCCT
Organism: Parabacteroides sp. AM58-2XD; assembly: GCF_003463685.1. Classification (NCBI taxonomy): domain Bacteria; kingdom Pseudomonadati; phylum Bacteroidota; class Bacteroidia; order Bacteroidales; family Tannerellaceae; genus Parabacteroides; species Parabacteroides sp. AM58-2XD. The sequence continues at coordinate 2,711 of NZ_QSDP01000199.1, read as the reverse complement.
ACTGCGGAGTAGAGTTGGCGGGCTGAAACGGCATCGAGCTTTTTGCCGGGCTTTACCTCGCTTCTTCCGGAGCTACCGCTCCCGAAGAGATAAACAATTTCAACTCCCTTCCGGTGTAGTTCGGCTACTTGGTCGACCAGTGCTGACATACGGGTGACGTCGAGTGAGCCATCCTTCCTTGTCAGCACATTACTTCCTATCTTTACTGCTATCCGCTTAAACTGATATGCCATCTTTGCGTTCACAGTTATTTATTGTCTTTATCCCTGATCTCTACGCGACGGATTTTACCGCTGATGGTTTTCGGTAACTCATCGACAAATTCCACTACACGCGGATATTTGTAAGGAGCCGTCACACGTTTCACGTGATCCTGCAATTCCTTAATCAGGGCTTCGCCTGCCTTTTCTTTATAATCGTTAGCCAGTACGATCGTTGCTTTTACTACTTGTCCGCGTATTTCGTCCGGCACACCGGTGATAGCACATTCTACCACGGCGGGATGTGTCATCAGGCACTTTCCACCTCGAACGGGCCGATACGGTAACCGGAGCTCTTTATCACGTCGTCGGCGCGGCCAACAAACCACAGATAGCCGTCTTCATCGCGCCAGGCAACGTCGCCGGTATAGTACATGCCGTCGTGCCAGGCTTCGTGAGTCAGTTCGGCATCCCGGTAATATTCTTTGAACAGTCCGATAGGCTTGCCGCTGGTCGTGTGTATCACGATTTGTCCCTGTTCGCCGTCTTCCGCACGGGTTCCGTCCGGACGGATCAGGTCGACATCATATTGAGGATTGGGAACACCCATAGAACCGGGTTTCGGTTCCATCCAGGGGAAGGTTGCAACCGTCAGTGTTGTTTCTGTCTGGCCAAATCCTTCCATCAGCTTGATACCTGTCAACTTATAGAATGTTTCGAATACGGCTGGGTTCAGTGCTTCACCGGCAATCGTACAATATTGTAGGGATGACAGATCATATTTGGTCATATCTTCACGGATCAAGAAGCGGAAGATTGTTGGAGGTGCACATAAAGAAGTGATTCTGTAATCCTGAATCATCTGCAACATATCGGCAGGTGTGAACTTCTCATGATCGTAAACGAAAACAGTCGCACCGGCGATCCATTGTCCGTATAGTTTTCCCCAGACGGCTTTTCCCCATCCTGTATCGGCAATCGTCAGGTGAAGACTGTCGCGGTGCAGGTTATGCCAGAAACTACCGGTCACGATATGTCCCAGAGGATAAGTGAAATCGTGTGCCACCATCTTCGGATTGCCTGTCGTGCCCGATGTAAAATACATCAGTGAAATATCGTCATTGCTGTTCGGATGAGATGGACGGATGAATGGGGCTGCATTCTCGATCCCCTTATGGAAATCTTCGAAGCCTTCCGGTATTTCTGGGCCGACAGAGACTAATTTCTCGATAGTCGGAGAGTCCGGCATGGCGTCGATAATATGTTTGGTAATGATTTCTTCGCCGGCGCAAACGATCATTTTTATATCGGCTGCGTTATTGCGATAAACAATATCTTTTTTAGTCAGCAGGTGAGTTGCCGGAATAACAACCGCTCCTAACTTATGCAATGCGATAATCGAGAACCAGAATTCGTAACGGCGTTTTAGGATCAGCATCACCATATCGCCATGTCCGATTCCCAAAGACTGGAAATAGGCAGCCGTTTGATCGGTGTATTTCTTCAGATCTGCAAATGTGAAATCAATATGTTCGCCCCGGTCGTTTGTCCAGCACAAAGCTTTTTTGTCGGGTTCTTCAGCGGCCCATGCGTCTACTACATCATATCCGAAATTAAAGTTCTCGGGTACTTTTATCTTGAAATTCTTTATAAAATCTTCCTGAGACGTAAAAGACGTCTGATCTAAGAATCTTTCTAACATAATTTATTTATTTAACGGACAAGGATAGTTGTCGCTTTTATAATTAATTGTCAGCTCTCGCTTGTCAACTGTCTACTGATTTATAAAATGATTGCCAGAAAACTGACTTTTTCTCCGTCCAATGCTTTCATGCCGTGTGGCAGTTCGGAATTGAAATATATGCTGTCTCCTTCTTCAAGGATCAATTCCTTATTATTGATCTGCAAAAGCATACGTCCTTTCAGTACGAGGTTGTATTCCTGTCCCGGATGAGAATTCAGATAAATGGGTTCTTCTTCGGATTTCGGATGAACGGTAACCAGGAACGGATCTGCCTTGCGTCCGGCAAAACCGGCTGCCAGCGATTGATACTTGTAGGCCTTGGTACGTTCAACGGCAATACCTTTTCCTTTACGGGTAATAAAGTAAGTGCTCATTTTAGGCTCGTCACCGAACATAAGTGTGGTAAGTTCCACTCCGTATGCCTGTGATATCTGGTGTAAGACACTGACTGAAATATCGACATTGCCGCTTTCCAGTTCCAGATATTGCTCTGTGGTCAGGTTACAGACCTTGGCGATTTCTTCAGGAGCTATCTCCAATGCATCACGAAGACCGGCCAGGCGCTCCGCTATCTGTTTTATCTGTTCGTTCATCTTCTGTAGATCGTTTATAGATTTATGTTGCCCCAAAGTTATAAATAAAAAAGCAAAATGACTAGAAAAATGGGGGATAGAATGTTATTTAGATATTTTCTTTGGAAAAGCAAATGTTAAATCTTATATTTGTTTATGTATAGGCTTGAATTTGTTATTGTTAACTCTGGATCT
>NZ_QSDP01000198.1:0-3924 GCF_003463685.1 Parabacteroides sp. AM58-2XD | reverse complement strand
CAATGCTTTACGGGCAAAACTTGTGGCGAGAATGTTCGCCGTTATCAAAAGGGATGAATTTTATTCTCCTATTTTATCGGAAAATTTTTGCTAAAAACATAAGAATATGTATATTCTTTCTTAAATTTTTCTTATTGATATCTCCTTTCTATTTGAGGATGTAGATGAGGCTTACACCTGCTTTGGTAGGACCGAAGTAATTCTTATGGCCGTCTTTGATCTTTGTTCCACATTTACCACAAGGATATTTATCATAATCCAGATAAGCGTAGCCTACACCGATGGTTGCTTCTATGCTTAGCCGTTTATTTAGTATCCAATGGTAGCCGTATGAAACTCCGGCGCCATACAGGTTTCCTTGATAACGATGGTCTTTCAGTCCTAGCATCTTAATGCCGCCAACGTTGTACTCGGCATAATGTGCATGAAGTCCGAAAAAGTGTCCGTTAAATCGTTCGCAAGTCCAGTAGCGCAGTTCGGGTTGAACCAGCCAGTGTTTGAGTTTCTTGCTGTCGGAAAATGTCCATGGATTGTAATTCCCTGACAAGTCAAGTGTAAATTTATCGGATAGACCTATTTCAAACCCCAGGTTCGGAGTTGTAGTTGCCCAATATAATGCGTTTGTCTTGATAGCGTAAGCTGGTAAACTATTCTTATTATCTTTTACTTGTGCTGTTATGCTACTGACAAATGCATAAATAATGCATATTATCAATATTCCTCTTTTCATCGTACTTTTACTCACTAATTGTTAAAACTCACTGAAGAATCTCCCTTATTACGATAGACGTTTGACTGTCTGATTTTTACCCTATGAGATTCTTGCTCTCTTTATGAATTAAACAACTAAAATTCAGATAAGTTTTAGAAAGTATGTAGAATAAGAAATTTTGACATAACATTTAGTTTCGATGATACTATTTAAGGTTAAAACGGCTCAAAAGTGACATCATAATCGTTTAGTACGCCGGATAACTCATATGGACTGATATACATATCCCCAAAATAGGAATAGGTTCCGTCGGAATAGTCTATAAATATGGAATAAGGATATTCTTCATCCCAGGACCATTGAAAGGTATAAGTAAATTTCTCTGTACTGCCCATGAAATCATCTAGATAGCGTACAACTGTTTCTTTTCCTCCGCCGTCAAAATAGAAAACGAACTTTTGGTCACAGTCAAATCCGTCATAGTCTCTATACTGACGAAACCATCCTGTTCCATTGCATAAGATATCTTCCGGTTCTTCCTCTATGGGACCAAGCGGCTTATCCTCGCAACTATTGAATCCGCAAAGGATGGTAAGTAAAAAGATGAGACTGAGTATGTTTTTCTTTTTCATAACGGTTACTTTTGTTGAGTACAAAGATACTCTTTGTTTTTACAATTGTGCAACTTTATAGCTGCACAATTGTGTATGAAGTTATTCCGGTAATTCATTCTCTTCCGGTTCATCCCACTCGCCGTTGTTCCCAATGATCAGGTTGAAGGTGTTTTCTGTTTCATCCGGTTTGGGAGGCGTATATAAGATGCCTGTGTAACGGATTATTTTGTTAGTGATGGGAATAATATCGGTTACTGTCCGCTTTCGCAGTATTTGATTATCCGGTCCAGTGGCCGTGAGCGTGACGGATATCTTTTCATCGCCTGTCGGAATAAAGGAATAAAAGGAATGGATTTTACCGGATTGTCCTTTTTCTTCCGTTTTGAATTCATAAGAGAAATCGTTGGGTCCAGAAGATACGATCCCTTTTCCGGTCAGGATATCGAGCCGGTCGGGACGATTGCTGACTGCCAGTTCAAACCGGATGATATCTTCCGGAATCTTGTCGGCAGCCTTAAACTCTATCCGGCTGACAATCCGTTGCAGGTTTATATCGACGTTGGTCTCGTCTCCTTCTTTCAGCTGAAGCTTTTGGCCTTTATAGAATGAATCGGATAGTTCGTCAAAGCTGAAAGCGTTTTCTGAAAATGTAGCTTTTTGCGACTGATGAGCCAGCAGGTAAACCTGATAATTGCCGGCAAGAAGCGTGTCGTAAACTATGCCGAAGTCAGGTTCTGTGTTCGCATGGTAAGTCCGGTGTTTTACCAACTCCGGCTGGTCGCCGTCTTTGTAAACCAGATATTCGATGACAGAACATAACTCTTTTAACTCTTTGTCTGGATTGTCTCCATCCGGAACAGTCGGTTCGGGCACCGTGTTAGGTGGCATACTGCGGGTAGAGGAGAACGGAAGTACCTCTTTTTGAAGTTGAACACTAAATTGTACAGGAAATAAATTCTTTACAATTTCAATTTCGTCCGAAGCCGGATCACTACAACCTGCCAGCCAAAACAGGCAGGCTACTGCACATAATTCTTTCTTTTTCATAGCAAGGAAAATGTTAATGATAAAATCTACACAAAGAAAATACTTATTTTGGAATTTAGAAAATATTAAGGAGGGAACTTGCAGATTATGAGCGGAACTTTTTTAGATTTGTAGAAAACAGACTCAATGTAATAACCTTAAAATTAAAAGAAATGGCACGTCCAGTAACATTATGTACCCTTCAATGGGGGGATTTACCCCTCGAAACAGTTTGTGAAAAAGCGAAAGCATTCGGATATGACGGATTGGAACTGGGTTTACCCAACCATCTGGATGTCCGGCGAACGGATCAGGCCTATTATGACGGCATAAAAGAATTGCTTGCCAAATATGACCTGCAACTTTATTGTATCTCTATCCATCTGATCAGCCAGGCGGTTTGCGATACTATCGACCAGCGGCATAAGGCGGTTCTGCCCGATTGTATCTGGGGTGACGGTGAACCGGAAGGTGTGCGTCAGCGTGCAGCCGAGTATATGGTGCAGACGGCACATGCGGCAAAAGCCTTAGGTATCGATACGGTTGCCGGATTTACCGGTAGTCCTATCTGGCATTGGCTTTATTCTTTCCCTCCCGTTACAGATCAGATGATTGAAGACGGTTATGCCGATTTCGCCCGCCGTTTTATCCCGATTATGGATGAATATCAGAAGTTAGGTATCCGTTATGGTCTGGAGGTGCATCCGACGGAAATAGCATTCGATACTTATTCTGCCCGTAAAGCGCTCGATGCGCTGAATAATCATCCGGCATTCGGTTTTAATTACGATCCGAGTCATATGGGATATCAGGGGGTAGATTATGTGGATTTCATTTATCAGTTCTCCGACCGCATTTTCCACGTACATATGAAAGATGTATATTGGAGTGATACTCCTAAGCAGATTGGTGTGTTCGGTGGCCATTCTACTTTCGGCGATTCCCGCCGTTTCTGGAATTTCCGCAGTATGGGACGCGGACGGATTTGTTTCGAAGAATTATCCGTGCGTTGAATGATATAAACTATCAAGGCCCGTTGTCCGTTGAGTGGGAAGACAGCGCGATGGACCGTGAACATGGAGCGCGTGAATCTTGCCAGTTTGTTAAGCAGGTGGATTTCCTACCTTCGGGACATGCGTTCGATGCTTTTTTCGAGAAAAAATAGGTCGTAATGGACATTTCTTGAAGAATTTATAAATCACGTTTCAGGTTTCAGCCATCTTTCAGCCTTGTAAAACAATCTTTCGGGCTGAAAGGTGGCTGATTTGTCTTTTTGGGGGTATGGAAAAGGTTGGCATGGTTTACGGTTGTAACCTTCAAAGAATGGGATTTGGGGTGTAGTTGCATTCTGCCGGAATAGTATTGCTTTTAAGGTAGATAATTCTTATTTATATGCCTACAGGGCAGACGCATTAAAAATTATTCTCTTGTAAAAGTGTCTCCAAAAAGTTCTCATCCCATCTAGCTTTAAGTCTTTTAAGGTTAATGCTCCCCTTCGTCTTATTATTTTTCAGCATGGAGAGTGCCATCTTTGTTACTACCGAGAAATTTTGTGCAGCATTCTTGATTTTA
>NZ_QSDP01000197.1:0-3955 GCF_003463685.1 Parabacteroides sp. AM58-2XD | reverse complement strand
CGTCAGCTGAAGCAAACGGCAAATGAACCTGTAATAGTCAAGTGACTCTGATTATGGTGGTTGTATGGCGGGGATATGACACACCCCCTTCCCCCTCTCCAGAGGGGAGTCAGGTACAACCAGTTGCTATAAACAAACACTCATATCTGATAATAATAGAACTAATTGCTTTATTCATTGGCTAATTAGTAAATTAGTTCATTATTGTTTGATGCCGCGAACGGTTTTGAAAGTCTTATCATTGCTTAGTTTGAAGAAATAAACACCTTGCGGGAGATTACCTGTCTCTATCCATTCTGCCGGATCGGTTAATTTCCGGATCAGTTTTCCGTCGGATGAATAAATTTCAAGGTTTTTGACTTGCTGGTAATTATTTATCTGTATCCGGTCTTTGAATATTGCAGGGGTGATATGGAAATCGGTTGTTTCCTGTATACTCTCCGTATTTACATTTGTTTCTGCTGTAGCTGTGGCTGCTCTGCTTTCTTTTGAATCGTATAGAGCAGAAACACTGTAGTCATGCTTGCCTCCGGTGACATTTTTATCTGTATATTGTAATGTGGAAGCGGCGACAGAAGCTAATAACATCTGGTCTTTGTATATGTTATATCCGGTAATAGCTGGGAAAGCCGGAATCTGTATATCACTGTTTGTTGCGGGAAGGGGAAGTGTCAGCTCACCTTCTTCGGAAGTGACGGTAGCAGACAGGATAAAATTAATATTGAATTCTTCATCCAGCAAATATTCCCATTCGTTTCCGTCAAAAGATACTAGATTTCCTTTTCCGTTAACGGCCGGACCGTTATCTACGAAAGCAGGATAAACCGAGCGTCCGTATTTTCTGGCATAGATGGAAATGATCAGATCCTGGTTGGCATCAATCGTATAAGGTGTTTTCAACTCTATTGTGTTGGACCGGTTGGCCGTCAGATTGGTTATTTCCTGTTGATAGGTCCGTTCTCCTTGTTTGATAAAGATGGCATAATTCACACTGTAGACAGGAATGAATTTTACGTTTACCAATTTCTTTTTATGTATGTTTATCAATTCTTTAGACTCCCATCTTTGACCGAAATAGAAAGGAGTGCCATGGTATCCGATTTGTGCGGCCGAATTTTGTGTACCCCAGCCGATCAACTGTGTATATACAGGTGCATTCCATTGAATAAGAACATTATTGGAAGAAATGGATTGGGCAGTAACACTTGTCGGTGACTTGTAATTGAACAGGCTCCCCTCCTCTCCGGTTTGCGACAAACCGGGAATTGTTGTAGCACCGGTGTTCAACGGATCGAGCCAGATATCCATGCGCCCGGTATCAGCCCGGCTATATTTATCCCAATGGAAAGAAAATTTGCCGTATAAGTTATTCCCGTTTGTCAGGCGGCAAGTAGAATTGCCGCCGGTCAATGTACCTACTATCTGCTTATTTTCATTGAAAAGCGGCGAACCGGAGGAACCGCCTTCCGTGATACTGTGTCCGTTGGTCGTTTTGTCGAAAATGACATTCCAATGGGCATCGGGAGCTCCGGCAGTGAATGTATTATCTATCCAGGTCGTTGTCTTTACCGGGTGATCACCGAAGGTCGATATTTTCATATAATCGCCGGAAGGATGATGAATATTCACTCCGGATGAGGCAGCTGTTTCACTTCTGTCCCAACCGTTGAAATAGACATTATATTCTGCCGGGATCTTGTCGTTCAGTAACAATAACAGTCCGTCGGAACCGTCCTCTATCGGAATACTTACAATCCGCCGGCAGCCGGTCATTGTTTTATGTCCGGCTATCGGCGAAGCGTTTTCGCATCCGGTATGTTCAAAATGGAAATAAAATACCCATTGGTTTAGATCTGTTTCCGAAGCAGTCGTTCCGTTATCGTAATCTTGTGTACAATGGAAAGCCGACAATATATAAGGTTTCATGTCTTTAGCCGTGTTGTTCACCAGTGAACCGGAACAGAGGTATCCGGCCTTCCCTATTTTCTCAACCATCATACAAACGCCGTTCTTTTCGTTTTGCCACTCCTCTCCTTCTTCGCAGTTGATATTGACCATGCAGGAACCGGAAGTTTCCGGGCCGGTACTCCGTAAATCAGTAGTCACATACAGATGATTGTATCCGTATCCTACCTGATTAATGGCTATACGGGCTTTTTCGTCCGAAACAGGCGGTTCGTATTCGAGAATGATATCATCGCCGGCCACAAATTCCGTAGCAAATGATTTTCCGTCCGGATTGGTTTGCGAAGTATAGGCTCCCAGTAAATGAGTCTTTTCTGCATTGTATATGAATAGTTTTCCGCCTTCCGGCAGGTAAAATGTTTCATAATATAACATTAAGGCAATCGCCCCTTTTGCCTGAAGGCGAAGCTGCCAGATTTTTTCTCCGCCGGGCAATACCCGCCATTCTCCGGCATTCTCCATATTCAAATCCGTATCTATCAATGCAGAAACAGCCAGAGGTGCTCCCTGGCTTACCCGCCATTCATCGACTGCTATCCTGTCTTCCACACTGAAATTTACCGGTATCTGAACAGCCGGTTGCCAGCTTTTCAACGGGTTTTGATAGTTGAAACTAACCGGTTTTCCTCCTTCGCTTATCTGCGATTTTGCTTTGCCGGGGCAAAACAGGAATAAACAGATGATACTTATATAAATGCAGTGATAAAACAGTCTGTAACGATTCATTATAATTTGATGTAGATACGTTTCTTATATAACCAATATCCCGGTATCCAGTTCAATACGACAAACAAAATAGCCCATGCCAACGAACCTCCGAAGTTTCCGAAGAGCGGGACCAGGACATCTGCATATACATACGGTGTCACTCCGCATTTATCGAGTACCACTGCAAATACATCTCCCTGTACATAGAGATATAACGGATTAATCCCGAAAGATTCGAAAAACAGCGACCATTTCTTTTTGCCGTTTATGTCGATGATCCAGATCAGCAACGCCAGAAACAGCGAGCCGAATCCGCAAGTGGTCAATACAAATGTACTGCTCCATAGTTTTTTATTGATCGGGCAGCCGTAACTTAGCAGGAATCCCAGGAACAGAATAATTGTTCCAAAGATAAACAAATTCCTGATAATTAATTCATTGTTCTTTTTACAGTCGAGAATCATTTTGCCCACATAGAAACCGAGCAATACATGCCCGATACTTCCCAGACAACTCAACAACCCTTCCGGATCAAAGGCGATGCGGGTTCCGTCTGCCAGATAATCATGGTACATATGCGTATTTCCGAACAGTGCACGATCGACTATTGCAATTATATTATCTTCCGACAACGTCTGGCTGCCGGTAGCGGCTAAAAGTATCCAGTAAAACAGCAGTATTCCGGCTGCTGTCTGTAAAATATATTTATGCTTAACGGATAATCCGATCAGTGAGCCGATCCCGTAAGCCAGTGCCAGCCGCTGCATAACTCCCAGGATACGCAGGTTTTCGAAATTGGAAAATCCGTTGTAGCAGAGATGTCCGAATAAATTCAAGGCAAATCCGACCAGGAAGATCAGCACGGTCCGTTTCAGTACTTTCGTAACGCTTTCTCCGGATAATTTGAAGTTGTATTTCCGCAATGAAAAGAACATGGAAACTCCCATAATAAACATAAAGAACGGGAATACCAGGTCGGTAGGAGTGAGGCCGTTCCATGATGCATGTCGTAGCGGAGCATATACATATCCCCAGCTTCCCGGATTGTTCACCATGATCATCCCTGCAATTGTAATACCTCTCATTACGTCCAGTGAGAGCAGTCTTCCTGATTGTGCCATAATTTTAGATTATTCGGTTATAAGACGCAAATGTAATTAAAAAGAACAGGATTATATCATATATATAATAAAACCTTAAGTACTAGTAAAATATAGCTTATGTTTTTGTATTTTTATAGGGGACTTTTTATTGGCTTATAATTATAAGCCGTTCGGTTGAT
>NZ_QSDP01000196.1:0-4003 GCF_003463685.1 Parabacteroides sp. AM58-2XD | reverse complement strand
TCTTACAGGTTTCTATCTAGGAGAAATGTGGCTGAAGCCAAAAGAGAGAAACAACTTGTAAACCGTCAGCTGAAGCAGACGGCAAATGAACCTGTAATAGTCAAGTGACTCTGATTATGGTGGTTGTATGGCGGAGATATGACACACCCCCTTCCCCCTCTCGAGAGGGGAGCCAGGTACAACCGGTCAATAATCGGATAGTTCATATTTGATAAAAACTGAACTCTATATAAATACCCCAACTAATCATTCAACCTCTAACACCTCAGTTTCCTCTTTGGGTTTGAAAAGGTCTTTGATAAACAGATAACCGATTCCACCGAATATGGCAAGGAATACAAACCCAATCAGGATCAGCGGTTTCTTGGGAGAAGCGGCTTTTAAAGGAACTGTGGCAGGTTGTATTATTGTATACACCGGTGTCTGTTCCTGTACACGGAGTTTATCCTGTTCCAACTTCTGGGCCAATGTATTGTAAACATTGAAGGTTAATGTCATTTCATTCTTTAAACGTTCCTGTTCCGTGCGGTAGCTGGCTGAGATAATATTCTTGTTGGCATCTTCAAAGGCCGCATAGGCACGTTGTGCTTTATAGTAGGACTCACGGGCTTCGCTGAATACTTTCTCTGTGAATTCAAGGTCTTGCTTTACCTTCTGGGTACGGTAATTTGTGATGTATCCCTGAAGTTTTTCCAAAACAATTTGAGTGATATTCGCCGAGATCAACGGGTCCTGCATCTGAACGGAAACAGTGATTACCGATGTCTTTTTATCCACAGAAGCGGAGATGCGTTCCTGTAAATCCTCTATTACATCAGACTGTTCCTCTGTTAAATGAAAAGAGGATAACCCCATTATGTTCTTTTCTTCTTCATTTGAAAACAAATCTTTCACTACACCCAACAGTTTGAACGGGGCCTTTATCACATAACTCCACCACGCACTTTTCTGATCTTCATCCATATATTTGTACAATGTCGATGAGTAATCACCTTTTTCACTCTCAACTTGTACCGGAAACAACTCCAACAGAAAAGGAATACTTTGTACCACATCCGGATACAAATCCGGAGAAATGGCGTCCGAACCTACCGAAGCCCCCAGGTTTATACCAGCCATGGCAGCCAAACCACCCAGATTTCCCATCTTTTTGGACGGGTCTGAAGTTTCTGGTGCTAGCATTACTGTTGTACTGTATTCTTTCGGTATGCTAAAAGCAACCACCAATCCTACAACTATTGCAATTCCACTGCATTTGAACAAGAACTTACGCTCCCCCCATAACCGTTTAGCCAACTCTATTAAATCTATCTCCTGCTCGTTTGTATCCATACCAGGAGCGTTCATTTGAATCATATCCACCTTGTTAATTGATAATTAAAGATTGAAAATTGATAATTATTTCAGTGTGTTGATGATAGAGGTTATCATTGCAGCCATCGATGTGGTCGAACTGGTTATGCTCAAGATTTCTGCTAAACTAGTTTTGCGATCTTGCTGCGTTTTGGCGGGAACAACGATTTCACTGCCGGGTTCTACCTTCGGATAGTGCTTGAAGAAGATAAAACGCTTCCTGGTCGTTGCCACTTTACCATTCATATAAATTACGATCGGATATTTACGGGCAATATCGTTATAACCACCAGCTTGCGACAAACAACTTTTTACAGACATTCCTTCTGTATACGTCACACTGTTCGGATAAGTTACAGCTCCACTTATCTTCACTGTGCTCTGGTATTGTGGAATATAAAGTTCATCCCCGTCACGTAGCACCACATCGTGCGCACTCCCCGGATTTGCCAGGGCCTTTTCCAAATCGATACCCACCGAGTAGTCTTTAATGTTTTCCAGTGATAAGGCCACCGAATCGCGACTCTGTTTATTGGAACTCAATTGCAACAAAGTTTCTAGGCGGCGCATCTCATCTTCTGTCAGCTGGCGTTTCAGGCTGGCCCCTTTTACATAGGCATCAGGAGTTATTCCTCCGGCTTTGGCTATGATATCACTTAGACGGGAGTTCTTTTCTGCCAGTACGTAATCACCGGAGAAAGTGATTTCACCATTTACCTTTACTACCTGTTGTTCCTGATAACCCGGTGAGAAACGCACATACACTTCATCGAACGGTTCCAATGTAAAGATCGTATCGCTTTTCTTTCCATCCGTAGAGATCAAGCCTAAATTATCGTTCAATGCAAAATTGAATACTTCGGCCGTACGGTTAGTGTTCTCGTAAGTTTTTGTATCCTTAATCCTTCGGGCAACTTCCACATTCACAGTTGCCGCCGATTCCTTTAATCCTCCGGCCATCATAATGGCATCTTCCACTGTCAGGTTATTCCGGTAAGGAAGGACAGTGTCTATGTAATTCACCGCTCCACTTACTTTGATCGTATAAGGTTCGCGAAGGTCAAACAGGGATGGAATGTTCAGTTGGTCTTCCGGTTTAAGTTCCATATCCGGAGATGTGCACTGAGAATGCCACGAATGTCTACTGCTATAACCATCGTTGTGAAATCCGGATTCAAACGGGTAATCTGGGCACGGCCGGTAAACTCATCTCCTTTCAAACCGGCTGCCTGATCAACCAGTTGACGGACCGTATGAACCGTACCATTCAATTCATATTCTCCCGGACGCCAGACTGCTCCTGTCACTGTCAGACGGTTTTCGTAGAAAGGAATCACAGAGTCTACCAACAAAGAATCGCCATCCATCATCGCAAAGGAGGGATATTTATCTTCTGTAACAGTTGCAATCTGATAGCGACTTCCGGCTTTCCGTTTGATACGGACATCTTTCTTGTAGGCATCCCCGGTAAAGCCTCCGGCCATATTCAATAACTGTGAGAGTGTTTCGCCTTTTTTCATTTCGAAAATGCGGTTACGTTTTACCTTGCCTCTTACAATAGCCAGCTGGTCGTAAGGAGAAACGATCACCATATCATTTTCTTCCAGACGGATATTTGTATTGTATTTGCCATTCAGGAGATAATCATACACGTCCAATTTTGCCACTTCCTTACTATTACGGTAAACCTTTATTCCACGAAGCGAACCGATCTCATTCACTCCGCCTGCTGCATACAGAGCATTAAATAAGGTAGCAAACGAAGGAAGCGTATAGGTCCCCGGAGCAACTACTTCTCCTACTATATTAACCTTGATGCTGCGTATCTGGCTCAGACTAACTGATACGAACGTATTAGCCCCGTCCGTACTTCCTGACTCTGTATTTCCGGACAAAGTAGACATGATCCGCCCCAGTTCCTGACGGATACGATTTTCGGCTGTTTCAATAGTCAGTCCGCTCACAGAGACCGGGCCCAGGTTAGGGATAAGAATTGTTCCTTCGGGAGAAACCTTCAGTTTCAGATTCAGTTCAGAATCTCCCCAGACATTGATCAGCAATTCGTCGCCGGCAGATAAAACATATCCTTTAGGAGTCGGTACATTCAGATCCGGTTCAAAGGACAGATTCTTATTTGAGAATATTTCACGGCCGAACACTGTACCACTCAGATCTCCTGTCGGACGATTGGTTTCCCGCTGGGCATCCAGAGGAGGAATCACCTTTCCATCCTGAACCGTGACCGTACGGTCTGTAACCACAGCGTCCGATGCCGTACGTGCAGTCTGTTCCGCCCCGGACTGTCCCATTCGTTTATTCATCTCCTGACGGATCTGGTCATCCGTCATACCCGCAGCTTTCGCCTTATCAATCAAATCCTGGGGTACCTGTGCTGCAAGCGGAACCGACAGACACAGTAATCCCCCCAATAATACATTTCTGATTACGTTATTCATATTGTTATTTGTTTTTGTTGTTATTTCGATTTTAGAAATAATTGAGCTATCTGTTTATTGACTGGTTGTAACTGGCTCCCCTCTTGAGAGGGGGTAGGGGGTGTGTTAAAGCCAGTCAATAAAACAAGCCTTGTTACAGGTTTATTTGCCGTCTGCTTCAGCTGACGGATTAGTCAAGGGGTTATCTCATTGGA
>NZ_QSDP01000195.1:0-4011 GCF_003463685.1 Parabacteroides sp. AM58-2XD | reverse complement strand
TGTGAATTTCTTTTTTGTGTCAGATAACATTATAGATATATTATCTGATATAAATTTAAGAAGCAATATAATATTAACATATTTAGGAAGTGATTTGCTGAGAAGATGTAAAAAGTACCATAAAAAGGAATTGTGTGCAATGACAAAATCGTCCAATATAATTGTTATGACGGAAGATATGTTTGATGTTGTTTCAAAAGATAGCAAGATGCTAACTGAAAAAATATCTGTTATAGATATGGGAGTAAGTGCTATTAATGAAATAGATAATCTTCGGGATAATAATGTAAGTTGTAAACTAAAAATTCTTGGAAGAGACAATATAAATAAAAAGATTGTAACAATTGGCTATAATGCTATTCCTCAGCAACAACATATTAAAGTAATTGAATCCTTAATGAAGTTAGATGTTGTTGATAAACAAAAGATACATCTAATAGTCCCTCTTACATATGGAAGGAAAGATATACAGTATATTGAAAATGTTAAGGTCATTCTTTCTAAGAGCGGTTTTACATATACTATTTTAGAACAATTCATGAATGATAAAGAAATCGCGGAATTATGTTTGGCAACTGATTATTTTATAAATGCTCAGACAACAGATGCATTTTCGTCTTCTATGATAGAGCATTTATACTCTAATTCAGTTGTTATAAATGCATCCTGGTTAAGCTATAAACCATTAATTGTAATGGGTATTGATTGTGCGACTTTTCACGATTTTAATGAACTTCCCAATTTGATTTTTAAATTAGAAAAGACTGATATAGATATAAATATACTAAAAGAATATTGCAGTTGGGATACGTGTATGAATAAATGGAAGAAAATTTATAACAATGAATGGTAATTTGTTTTTTTGCGATAAGTTTAGTAGACAGAATCGTGTTCCTTTAAGTTTAATGTATATTACCAATCATCCAGAAATTGCAAAGATTGCAGAAAAATCTGGTGTAGACAGAATATGGATTGATCTTGAAACGATAGGTAAGGAGCAGCGTCAGTTCAATATGAATACAGTAAAGTCTGACCATGTCCTTTCCGATATACCGATAATTAGAAATGTCCTTTCTAAATCAAAATTACTTGTAAGAATTAATCCATTATATGATGGTTCGAAAAAAGAAATAGATAAAGTAGTAGATGGAGGAGCTGATATTATCATGTTGCCGTGGTTTCACACTCAAGATGAAGCTAAAAAATTTGTCGATTTAGTTGATGGTCGTGCAAAAACTATATTACTAGTAGAAACCACTAATGCAGAGAAAAATATAAAAGAAATATTAGCAACCTCAGGAGCAGATGAAATACATATTGGATTGAATGATTTACATTTGGAGTACAAAATGACTTTTATGTTTGAATTATTAATAAATGGTGCTATAGATAGGATGCTCAAAATTATTCATGATTCCTCTCAAATACATTATGGATTTGGAGGAATAGCTCGTTTGGATGAGGGGATGCTACCTGCAAGATTGATAATAGCGGAACATTATAGGATGGGAAGCCAAATGGCAATATTATCTAGAAGTTTTTATGATTCATGGGTATCACAAGATATAGATGAGATAGAAGCTGTGTTTAGACACGGCGTAAGCGAGATAAGGGAGTATGAAGAAAGATTAAAAGAAAAGGAAGATTCTTTTTTTATCGAAAATCACAATAAAGTGGTAAATATTGTTAAAGAAATAGTGAATCGGAAAAGAGCAAAATAATGAATACTTTATATAATAGTGATAAACTTCTTCAGTATGAAGTCTTATCAAAATTAACAGAATATTACGGAGATATAATAGTGATAAACTTCTTCAGTATGAAGTCTTATCAAAATTAACAGAATATTACGGAGATGCTTTTTATGTGCTTCATAAAGAACAATTTGTAAATAATTTTAACGAGTTGAAAAATGCGTTTCAAGATTATTATCCCCAATTTAATATAGCTTATTCCTATAAGACTAATTATATTCCACGTTTATGTCAAATAATAAATGAATTAGGTGGTCTTGCTGAGGTTGTTTCAGATATGGAGATGCAGCTAGCGCTAAAAATAGGTGTGCCTCCATGCAATATCATATTCAATGGACCTTATAAATCACCTGCCGCAGTTGAAAAATTATTATTACTAGGTGGTGTTGTTAATATTGATTCTATTGAGGAAATTGATGTTTTAAATAAAATATTGACTAATAATCCACAAACAGTTCTTAATGTTGGTATTAGAGTTAATTTCGCTATTAATGATAATGTGTTGTCTCGATTCGGATTTGATATTGATACTGTTGAGTTCAAGAAGGCGTTATATTTCTTAACAAATACAGATGGTATACATTTTACTGGATTTCATGTACATATAGCAGCAAGATCTCTTGAGACATGGAGACCACGAGCTGAAGGAATGTTAAAATTGATTCAAGAGTTAAATATCAAACCTGAAAGAATTGACATTGGTGGTGGATTATTTGGCAAGATGTCAGATGATTTCAAGGGACAATTTACAGATTATATTCCAACATATAGTGAATATGCCAAAGAAGTAGCAACTGTATTTGCAGATTTTTATTCAAGTGTTACCAATGATGAGAAGCCTCTATTGCTGATTGAACCGGGAAGTGCCCTTGTTGGGGATTGTATGTCTATCATTAGCAGAGTTAAAAGTGTTAAAACCGTACAATCTCAAAGTATTGCAACACTTTTATGTAGCTGTTATAATATCAATGTTGGAATTAAAAATCCTCCTTTAACGATTGTTCCTTGCGATAGTAAAAATCGAAAAGAGTATTCGAATTTAAATTTTGCCGGTTTTACATGCATTGAGTCAGACTATTTATATAAAAATTATTCTGGTAAACTTGCAGTAGGAGATTATGTTATAATTAGTAATATAGGATCATATTCAATAGTTTTTAAACCACCATTTATCCTTCCAAATTTTCCAGTTATTGCGTTTGATGATAGTTGTGAAGAAGGTATTGATTTGATTAAGAGACAAGAAACTTTTTCAGATGTTTTTCAAACTTATAAGTTTTAATGAAGTTATGGCAAAGTATAGTGTTGAGAATAGATTGATATGGCTTAATGGAGAAATTGTTCATGTAAATGATGCTAGAATAAATGTATTATCTCCTACATCACAATTTGGATTAAATGTTTTTGAAGGTATCCCTTGTTTTTGGAACGAAGAGAAAAGAGAACTATATGCGTTTCGGTTAAATGATCATTATGTAAGACTGATGAGGTCGGCTAGATTATTGCATATTAATTGCTCTTATTCGATAAATGAAATATCTAGAGCTTTAAAGGATGTAATAAAGGCTAATGAATATCAGGAGGATTTATCGGTAAGGCAAACTTTGTTCGTTGAAGGTTTTGGTTCATGGGCGTCGAAAGAACCAACGGGGATGTTTGTTGCTCCGATTCCTAAAAAAATGACGTCGTTAGAATATAATAAAATAGGATTGAATTGTTGTACAAGTTCATGGAGAAGAATAAATGATGTTTCACTTTCTCCAAGAATTAAGTGTGGAGCGAACTATATTAATAGTCGAATGGCTCAATTGGAGGCTTTAAGAAATGGATATGATACAGCTATATTGATGAATGAATTTGGTAAGATTGCGGAGGGACCAGGATCTTGCTTTTTTTTAATTAGAGATAATAAGCTTGTTACCCCTT
Organism: Parabacteroides sp. AM58-2XD; assembly: GCF_003463685.1. Lineage (NCBI taxonomy): Bacteria > Pseudomonadati > Bacteroidota > Bacteroidia > Bacteroidales > Tannerellaceae > Parabacteroides > Parabacteroides sp. AM58-2XD. Next base: position 331 of record NZ_QSDP01000195.1, on the reverse strand, counting down.
TAATTACGGATTCTGTCCTTGAAAGTATAACGAGAGATACTGTTATACAAATAGCAAAGGAAATGGGGATTTGTGTTGAGGAACGAACAATAGAAAGAACCGAATTGTACATGTGTGACGGTGCTTTCCTTTGTGGTTCTTCTATGGGGATAACTCCAATTTATAGTATTGACAAATGTGGAATTAATGGAGATTCTGATATAATAAAGGAAATACATAAGAAATATTTTTCTATTAAATATTTTTCTATTGTTAGGGGTACTGGAGAACATAGAGAATGGCTCACTGTTGTTAACTCTAAATATTAGTCAATTAAATTATTATCATGAGA
>NZ_QSDP01000194.1:0-4212 GCF_003463685.1 Parabacteroides sp. AM58-2XD | reverse complement strand
CTATCCTACACATTAGTTGCCCAAATTCAATGTAAAGCTATAGTAAAGGTTCACGGGGTCTTTTCGTCCCATCGCGGGTAATCGGCATCTTCACCGATACTACAATTTCACCGAGCTCACGGTTGAGACAGTGTCCAGATCATTACACCATTCGTGCAGGTCGGAACTTACCCGACAAGGAATTTCGCTACCTTAGGACCGTTATAGTTACGGCCGCCGTTTACTGGGGCTTCAATTCAAACCTTCTCTTGCGATGAGCTCTCCTCTTAACCTTCCAGCACCGGGCAGGTGTCAGGCTGTATACTTCATATTTCTATTTCGCACAGCCATGTGTTTTTGTTAAACAGTTGCCTGGACCTATTCTCTGCGCCCTGCCATCGCTGACAGGGACCCTTTATCCCGAAGTTACAGGGTCAATTTGCCTAGTTCCTTAACCGTGAATCACTCGAGCGCCTCAGTATTCTCAACCCAACTACGTGTGTCCGTTTACGGTACGGGTACTCTATAGATATGCTTAGCGGATTTTCTAGGGAGCCTGTTTACATCCATATTGCCTTGTACAAGTACTCGGCATACTGTCAGGTTCGACTCTCAAAGCGGATTTGCCTACTTCGATCGACGTCTACACCCTTTAACCAACTATTCCGTCAGTTGGCAGGACTGTCACTTCTCCGTCTCCACATCGCTCTATAAAGTAGTATGGGAATATTAAACCATTCTTCCATCGGAATCGCCGTTCGGCTTATCCTTAGGTCCCGACTTACCCTGATCCGATTAACGTTGATCAGGAAACCTTAGTCTTTCGGCGAGGAAGTTTCTCACTTCCTTTATCGTTACTTATACCTACATTTGCTTTTCCAGCTACTCCAGCAAGGGTTATCCCTCACCTTCAACGCCACTGGAATGCTCCCCTACCATCCATAACTCTGGATCCATAGCTTCGGTAAACAGTTTATGCCCGAGTATTATCCACGCCAAACTCCTCGACTAGTGAGCTGTTACGCACTCTTTAAATGAATGGCTGCTTCCAAGCCAACATCCTAGCTGTCTCTGCAGTCTGACTTCGTTAGTTCAACTTAACTGTTATTTGGGGACCTTAGCTGATGGTCTGGATTCTTCTCCTCTCGGACGCGGACCTTAGCACCCGCGCCCTCACTCCTTATCAATATATAGCACGCATTCGGAGTTTATCTGGACTTGATAGGCGGTGAAGCCCTCGCATCCAATCAGTCGCTCTACCTCATGCTATACTAAATAAAGGCTGCACCTAAATGCATTTCGGGGAGTACGAGCTATCTCCAAGTTTGATTAGCCTTTCACCCCTACCCACAGTTCATCCGAAAGCTTTTCAACGCTTACCGGTTCGGTCCTCCAGTTAGTGTTACCTAACCTTCAACCTGACCATGGGTAGATCACTTGGTTTCGCGTCTACTCCCTCCGACTAATTCGCCCTATTCAGACTCGCTTTCGCTTCGGCTCCGTATCTGAAATACTTAACCTTGCCGGAGAAAGTAACTCGTAGGTTCATTATGCAAAAGGCACGCCGTCACAACTTACGTTGCTCCGACCGCTTGTAGGCAGACGGGTTCAGGGTCTATTTCACTCCTCTGTTCGAGGTTCTTTTCACCTTTCCCTCACGGTACTGGTTCGCTATCGGTCTCTCGGGAGTATTTAGCCTTACGGGATGGGCCCCGCTAATTCACACAGAATTTCTCGTGCTCCGCGCTACTCAGGATACCACTAGGCTTCGTTAGAAAGTCGTGTACGGGATTTTCACCCTCTATGATCACTTTTTCCAAAGTGTTCCACTTTCCTAATTTCTTGCCACAGCGTGGTCCTACAACCCCGGTATTGCCTAAACAATACCGGTTTGGGCTCTTCCGCGTTCGCTCGCCACTACTTGCGGAATCATTTTTATTTTCTCCTCCTATGGGTACTTAGATGTTTCAGTTCCCCACGTTCGCCTCCCATTACGGGATGACAGGCCTTCAACCTGCCGGGTTGCCCCATTCGGAAATCTGAGGATCAAAGATTATTTGCATCTCCCCCCAGCTTATCGCAGCTTATCACGTCCTTCGTCGCCTCCGAGAGCCAAGGCATCCACCGTCTGCCCTTGCTTACTTTCTTATTTCCGCTTACCACACGGGTAATTCGGATTGATATATCTTCAGCTTGCTCTTGTTACTTTATTTTACGTTGTCCATCATGTCAAAGATCTTCTCGTTACTCTACGTTTCTGATGTCTCGGTAACTTTTGGTGGAGAATAACGGATTCGAACCGTTGACCCTCTGCGTGCAAGGCAGATGCTCTAGCCAGCTGAGCTAATCCCCCAAAATTCTCTCTCAGAGATTCTGTAGTCCCAGGCAGAGTTGAACTGCCGACCTCTACATTATCAGTGTAGCGCTCTAACCAACTGAGCTATAGGACTGTCAACTTTGCCTTGGTTTCCCTCAGCATCATTTTTCTCTCTTGCCGACACTTTATTGCCGGTAGATCTATATTTTATACATATTCAACCGTAGTACAAGTTAACTAATACCTTTTAGTCAACTTGATAACGAACTCTTAGCTCCAGAAAGGAGGTGTTCCAGCCGCACCTTCCGGTACGGCTACCTTGTTACGACTTAGCCCCAGTCATCGGTTTTACCCTAGGCCGATCCTTGCGGTTACGGACTTTAGGTACCCCCAACTCCCATGGCTTGACGGGCGGTGTGTACAAGGCCCGGGAACGTATTCACCGCGCCATGGCTGATGCGCGATTACTAGCGAATCCAGCTTCACGAAGTCGGGTTGCAGACTTCGATCCGAACTGAGATGGGGTTTGGAGATTAGCATCCTGTCGCCAGGTAGCTGCCCTTTGTCCCCACCATTGTAACACGTGTGTCGCCCCGGATGTAAGGGCCGTGCTGATTTGACGTCATCCCCACCTTCCTCACAGCTTACGCTGGCAGTCTCACTAGAGTCCTCAGCTTGACCTGTTAGTAACTAGTGATAAGGGTTGCGCTCGTTATGGCACTTAAGCCGACACCTCACGGCACGAGCTGACGACAACCATGCAGCACCTCGCAAATTGCTATTACTAGAGAGGATGTTTCCACCCCTGTCAATATGCGTTCAAACCCGGGTAAGGTTCCTCGCGTATCATCGAATTAAACCACATGTTCCTCCGCTTGTGCGGGCCCCCGTCAATTCCTTTGAGTTTCACCGTTGCCGGCGTACTCCCCAGGTGGATTACTTAACGCTTTCGCTGTGCCGCTTACTGTGTATCGCAAACAGCTAGTAATCATCGTTTACTGCGTGGACTACCAGGGTATCTAATCCTGTTTGATCCCCACGCTTTCGTGCTTCAGTGTCAGTTATAGTTTAGTAAGCTGCCTTCGCAATCGGAGTTCTGCGTGATATCTATGCATTTCACCGCTACACCACGCATTCCGCCTACCTCAAATATACTCAAGCTAACCAGTTTCAACGGCAATTTTATGGTTAAGCCACAAACTTTCACCGCTGACTTAATAAGCCACCTACGCACCCTTTAAACCCAATAAATCCGGATAACGCTCGCATCCTCCGTATTACCGCGGCTGCTGGCACGGAGTTAGCCGATGCTTATTCATATGGTACATACAAAAAGGAACACGTTCCTCACTTTATTCCCATATAAAAGAAGTTTACAAACCATAGATCCTTCATCCTTCACGCGACTTGGCTGGTTCAGGCTCTCGCCCATTGACCAATATTCCTCACTGCTGCCTCCCGTAGGAGTCTGGTCCGTGTCTCAGTACCAGTGTGGGGGACCTTCCTCTCAGAACCCCTATCCATCGTAGACTTGGTGAGCCGTTACCTCACCAACTATCTAATGGAACGCATGCCCATCTATCAGCGATAATTCTTTAACAAATATTTCCATGCGGAACCCCTGTTTTATGCGGTATTAGTCCGACTTTCGCCGGGTTATTCCCCTCTGATAGGTAGGTTGCATACGCGTTACTCACCCGTGCGCCGGTCGCCATCAAAGTATTGCTACCTTATGCTGCCCCTCGACTTGCATGTGTTAAGCCTGTCGCTAGCGTTCATCCTGAGCCAGGATCAAACTCTTCGTTGTTTAAATTGTTATATCTCTATGCTCAGAATTCGTATTTATTTCAAGTTATTGACGGTATTAATTTCTAATACTTGTACTACTTGTTGATATGTAAATCTTTCAAAGAACT
>NZ_QSDP01000193.1:0-4479 GCF_003463685.1 Parabacteroides sp. AM58-2XD | reverse complement strand
GAATCTTATTCCATTTTTTTACTGGTTCACTCTTTGTCTTCCTTTCTTTCAATGGTTTGACATATTACAAATCTATCTTTTTTATCTTATCGAAATTCTATCTGCCAAAACTAAGGTATTTTTTAGTTTTCTAATTATTCTATATAGAGAGGAAAAGATATTTCTTCTTTTCTCGTTATTTCCAATTCAGTGGACAGAACTGTCTGTTCCGTCAAATATAAATCCCAGAGTTTTATCAAGTCTCCGGCAACTCTTTTACTAAAAATAAAGGGGGTGTCACAAAAGTCAGTTTTGTCATGGCGGACTTGAGCCGCCAACTCATACCAGGTTAATATACATTATTAATATGCGATCCCGGGACAAGCCCGGGATGACAGGATAGTGACTTTTGACACACCTCCTCTTATATTAAAAAGATTTCGAATTTATAATTCTATCTCTTGTCTATACCAGGTCCAAGGATTGATGCCAATTTCAACAGAGATGAAACTTTCTTCTTCTTCATCTTTCTTGCCTGGATCCGGTTCAGGAATAATCGGATAACCCGGAGTCTTTATATCCTTGATAGCAATATCATATACAGAATTACGCACCACGCCAAACTCTCCGAGCTTATTGTTCGTGTTATCCGTATCATTATCATGCTTAATCATAATAACATGATAGCCTTCTCCTCCTTCGTAATAAGACACATTTCCATAAGCGGCTGCTCCATATGTTTTAACACCAGCCTGCTCAAATGATGCAGCAATTTTCTGAGCTCCATCAGCTATACTACTATAGATATTATCATCAAGCTTAGCCTGAAATGCAGCAGCTGTAGGAAGAGTAATAGCAGTCACGTTTGGTACAGAATACTTTACCAACGAATCCAGATACGCACCAAATGCATTAGTCACCGAAGTCTGAAGATAATCATCCGGAGCTTGGTCTGTATATTTTGCTGTTAATTCTGCTTCAATGTACTTCACTACCAATTTGTAAGAATAATATCCATCAGTACCAATTTTAATCCAAGCACTTCCGGGATTAACTTTTCCTGAAGCATCCACATCGTTATCGCTATTAGTAGTCCCATTATAAGTTCCACCGTTATTCGGGAGTTGTAATCCTTTAGGCTGACTTACCACCTTCAACAAAACATGTGTAGTGTAGGCCTGGTAGTTATCATTTTCTTCCTGCGTATTCTCCAAGCAATACAAAGCTGGGATCTTAGAGGCATTGGGACCTGTAGAGTCAGCTGTTGCAGTGACCCAGGATGGTGCAGAAGCATGCGTATAATAAGCATAATTATCCGTATATGGAGTGGTTGTTATATTCGCCATAGACGTTTTCTGCCCATCGTAATTCGGGTCTACCCTGTAAGAACCGAAATGCCATTTATCAAACGGAGTGATACAACCACGAGCCGTTGTTTCCAACCACGTCTTAGTTCTCTCAGACATCGGGTAGTATTTTTTATTAGTCACATTCAATGTCCATCCGACAGTATTGATATCGAGAGTGGATTGCGGATAATTAACATCCGCAAACAAACGTACTTTTGCAGCTACACGGTCTACGGTAACTTTATAAGGTTTGCCTTCCGCCTCACCTGCAGTCGCATAAGTTACCAAATCATTATCTGTTACAGTAACCGAACTACCTGCATCTGTAATCGTTGTCGGTTCCAGCTTGCCTTTGGCATTGGTCATCATAAAGCTATTCTGATTTGTACCGCCGATAACCGCACCGACACTGGTATTAGCAATAATTTTATTTACGTCATCGAATGTACTGGCAGAAGCCACGTTTGTTGTAAAATCAGAAGATGGATTTAATATGATCATAAAAGCTTTCGAATTCTTATCCACTTTAAAAGCCTTTGTCGGGGTTCCGCCAGGCTGTCCCGGAGTACCTATTTCAGGGTCTCCCGTCCCCCATGACAATTTAGTCAACAATGCCGGATCATTCGATCCTGTAAGATGGCTATCAAAGAAAAGGGCCATCATCGTATTGACTTTCGATTCATCAGCCGTACCATTTTCCTGATCAGGATCATGCAAAGCCTTGGTAGTTGTCGTTGTCACAACATTCAGAGAGACCCAGGCGTCACCTCCTGCACTGGAGTTACCACCACCATCCTCTCCTCCATCCGGGAGACTTTCACTACACGCTGCAAACATAAAAGATGCAAGTGCAAACATTAAGAAGTTCTTCTTTTTCATTTCACTCAATTTTAATTAGTCATTTTTACTCATTTATTTATCTCATTTTATTCTCTATCTCAGCAATATTCGCTTTTTTCTTCGCCAACTCATTCAGATTATCTTTGGCTGTTTCCAACCCTGAATCAGCTGCTACTTTCAAATATTCCCCGGCCTGGTCATAGTCTCCTTTCAATAAAGCGACTACACCCAGCGAATTGATATATTCCGGTTCTTTTGAGTTTACCTTATTCAGATAACGCTCAGCTGCAACCAGATCATTACGCAGGATAGCTGCCGCTGCCGCATTCATATTGGCAATCTCATTTTCAGGATACATCCGTACGGCAACTTCGAAGACATCGACAAACTCCTGCGAACCGGCCGGATAACTATTGGCAACCATGAACATTTCATTCAGGCTCAGATTCTGCGGACGCGTTTTGATTACCTCCTTCGCTTCTTCCACATCGAAATTCTTTACATTAAAGTTTACTTTACAAACAGCAACACGCAAACGCGGATATACATTTCTCAGCAAAGACTGATAAGGCCCCCTCCCGAACTGTTTAACTTCGTTTTTCTTTCTGTGTCGACCGGATTATTATCGATGATTGCCAGTATCTCATTTTTATATTCTATATCGCCGGCATTAAGCGCTTTCACCAAACCGTCCCAGTTCTCACCACCGAAGACGGTATGATACTGGCTGCGTGAGAAATCGTAACGGGTCAACAGATAATCGCGCAACGCTACCGCACGTCCTTCGGACAATCGTTTATTGTTTGCCAGTGAGCCTTCAGGCGATGCGTAACCGATAATATCCAGATCTTTCACTTCGACACTCGGATCGGATTTCAATTCGTCGATCATCGAACGGATCTTTGCCAGTTCCTGCGGGTTGTTCATATATTCGGGCCGGATATTCGTCTTGTTCACTTCGAAATCAAGGAAACTTTCCACCTGTATGTCACGTCGTTTGGTCTCTTCGACTACCGGTTTAACAAAAGCCATATGAGGCACTATGACGTAGGGTTCCGGTATGTATTCCAGCGTTACTCGATCTGCAACCGGCTCCACCTTCATCAATAACGTCTCACCACAACCACATTCATCCCGCTGCATATCCAGATGAGCGTCAGCCATCCATGATTCATAGGGAAGGATATAGCGATACCGGATGGTTTCGTTTGTCGGTTTATTTACTTTCTTAACGATATAAGGTTTTTCATAACCAGCCTTCTCTGCCGCATTCATCAGAGAAAGCGAACGTTCGTAAACCCGGTATTCATCTCTCCCTTTCATTGTTACTTTAGGCAAATTACAGCCTTTTTCCGAAGAAATCAACTGCGGAATCAAGTCCACCCCACGGGTTGATTTGACTTTTACCCCGTTCAGGACAATGTCCATATCTATATAAAGAAAATCGCCCGCCTGTTCCAACCGTACGGGATTCACAATAATATTTCCTTCATAAGAACGTGACTGAGCCTTTACCTGAAGAACATTCAAACAGGTAAAAGCTAACAGGCATATAATGAATTGTATATTCCTTTTCATCATACTTCTTTTATTTAATCAGATAAATAATTGACAACGCGGCTTTTGTCGGACCGAAATAGTTCCGCCCGGTATCTTTCAGTTTGGAACCACACTCCGCACAAGGATATTTTTCATATTCTATACGTGCATATCCCAAACCGATAGAGGCTTCTATACTCCACCGTTTCTTTAATATCCAGGAATGCCCAACCGAAAGACCTCCTCCATACAGATGCCCCTGATACCGGTTCTTTTGCATATTTTCGCTAAAAAGCCTGGTAATCCACCAACATTGAAATCGGCATAATGCGCATGCAACCCGACAAACGTCCGGTTGAAACTTTCGCAGAACCAATAACGAATTTCCGGCTGTACTCCCCAATGACGCAAACGCCTGCCATTGTCTGGTTTCCACGGATTATAGTTGACCGGAATGTCCAATGTCCATTTACGGGCCAACCCAACTCCAATCCCAGATTCATCGTTGTAGTTGCGTCATACAAAAGATTACTTTTAAGCGCAATTTTCTGAGCCTTACTTTCTATGGTCAGGCATCCGAGTATAAAAATCAGGAGTATCAATGCTCTTTTCATCTATTTTATTTTTTACTTCCTAACTGAATAATATCTAATTTGGTATTGGATGGAATACATACAGAAGAGGTCACCAGCAATAAGATGAAAATAAAGCCTTTATATATTTTATATTTTCTTACAACCATTAATAACATTACTTTCCCAATCATTATAAA
>NZ_QSDP01000192.1:0-4770 GCF_003463685.1 Parabacteroides sp. AM58-2XD | reverse complement strand
TTTTATCTCTTTTTACCTTTGTGAGGTCAGGAAGAGTGATTATGGAAAATATGTTAATATTAAATAGATTGCCTATGGTATACAGGATTATTTGATTGAGAGAGTGTTTTTTGTAGAATGAACAAACCTAATCTAATTCATTTATTATGAATGCAATATTAAATTTTTTGAGTGTAGAAAGATTATCTGGTAAAAGATTCTGGATAATCGTAGTTTTCTTTTTTATTGGAGTTTTACCTGTCTGCGCTGCTAATGCCTTTGTTGTAACAGGGGAAGTTATAGATGCCACGAATAATCCCTTACCAGGAGTGAATGTTGTAGAAAAAGGGACTGCTAATGGCACGATTACTGATACAGAGGGTAAATTTGAATTGACGTTAAAAGACGGGAATGCTATTCTTTCATTCTCGTATGTAGGATTTATATCGCAAGATATACCTGTGGAAAATAAACAAAGCTTATATGTGCGGATGCGGGAAGATGTTACCCAAATGGACGAAATAGTTGTTATCGGCTACGGTACAACAACAAAGAAAGAAATTACCGGTTCTATTTCGAGTCTGAAATCAGAGAATTTTGTAAAAGGAAATATAAGTAATCCGATGCAATTATTACAAGGGCAAGTTGCAGGTATGAATATTGTAAAACCGAATGGAGGAGATCCGAATGGTGGATTCAGTGTCCAGTTGAGAGGAATGACAACCTTATCTGGAGGAGCTTCTCCTCTAGTTGTGATTGATGGTATTATTGGAGGAAATTTAGAAAGTATCAATCCTGAAGAAATTGAATCTATTGATGTCTTGAAAGATGGTTCTGCTGCTGCAATTTATGGAACGAGGGGTACGAATGGTGTTATTTTGATTACTACTAAAAGAGCTAAAAGTGAGGGCAAAAGTTCAATTGAATTTTCTACTTATGTGGCAATGCAATCCGTTGCAAAAAAGTTGGACGTTTTAACTGCAGATCAGTTCCGGTCAGTTATAAATGATTATTATCCGACAATGAAGGATCAGTATGATTTTGGCTCTTCAATTGATTGGTTTGATGAAGTGACTCGGAAGAATCCTATAAGTCAATATTATAATGTAGCACTATCTGGAGGGACAAATTCATTGGGGTATCGTGCATCTTTATCATATCAAAACGATCAAGGACTTTTAGATAAAACCAGTAATAACAAGCTAAGAGCAAAAATGAGTGTTAACCAACGGAATTTTAATGACCGTTTATCTATTGATTATAATTTGGTATATTCAAAAGGAAAAAGTCAATTGGCTGACAATGCTATTTTACAACAGGTTGCCCGGCGTAATCCTACAGAACCTGTTTATGATGTAGAGAATACTACTCCCATATCAGGAGGTTATTATTATAATCCGGGACCGTTCCAGTATTTTAATCCAGTAGCAATGGTAAAAGAATCTACCAGGGAGAGAGAAAACTGGGATGTCATGGGAAGTATGAAAGTCTCTTTAGAAATTATTGAAGGTTTGAAAGCTTCTGTAATGGGATCGGTCACTCAATCCTCTTCTAATACAGGACAATATTTTAGTCGTTACTATCCAAAAGATTATGGGACGAATGGTAGTGCGGAAATATCTAAGTCTTCTTCTTCTTCCAGTTTGTTGGAGGCCAGTCTGGATTACAGGAGGACATTTAAAGAACATACAATTCAAGCTATTGCTGGATATTCGTATAATAAAGGAGAATATGAAAGTAGCTGGTCTCGTAATTATTTATTCGATACGGATTATTTCTCGTATCACAATATTGGAGCAGGAGCAGCACTTACACAGGGCAAAGCGGGTATGAGTAGTTATAAGGAAGAAAATAAGTTGATAGCTTTTTTCGGTCGTGTTATGTATAACTATCAGGAGAAATATCTGTTATCAGCTTCTGTACGTTATGAAGGTTCGTCCCGTTTTGGCGCAAATAATAAATGGGGAACATTTCCAGCCATTAGTGGTGGTTGGCGTATAAATAAAGAACATTTTATGGAAGATATAAAATGGATTGATGATTTAAAATTACGTTTAGGCTATGGAGTTACAGGAAATCAGGAAATAGGTAATTACAAATCATTGCAGTTATTGCAGAAAGATAGATTTTTTTACTATAATGATAATTGGATCAGTACATATAAACCAGCCAGTAACCCGAATCCTGACTTGAAATGGGAACGTAAGGGGGAATTTAATGTAGGCTTGGACTTTTCGGTATTGAATGGCCGTTTAGGTGGAACGTTCGATTATTATAATCGAACAACAAAAGATTTGTTGTATTGGTATACAGTTCCTGTTCCACCCAATCTGTATAATCAATTGTTTACCAATGTTGGTACTATTAAAAACTCGGGTATTGAGATAACAATTAATGCAACACCTGTACGAATAAAAGATTTTCTTTGGAATTCAGTGCTGACATTGAGCCACAATACAAATAAATTAGAGAAATTCTCAAATAAAGACTATGCAATGGTACAAATAAGGACTGGTTATATCCCGGAAGATTTTCAACAATACACGCAACGTATTGTGGAAGGTGGTACGATTGGTAATTTCTGGGGACCAAAGTTTCTAGGTGTAGATGAGAATGGTCAAAATGTATTGGAAGATTTAAATAGTGATGGTGTGATCAATGAAGAGGATTATCAGATCATAGGGAATGCTTATCCGGATATTACATTCGGTTTTTCAAATACATTTACTTATAAAAACTGGGATTTGAGTTTTTTATTCAGAGGTGCAATAGGAAATGATGTATTGAATGTCCATCGAATGTATTATGAAGGATTTAATTATTTCGGAGGTAAAAATATTTTAACATCTACACTGGATCACCCGGAATATAAAGGATCGGCAGTGTTTTCTGATCGTTTTGTTGAAAACGCTTCTTATGTGAAGTTGGATAACCTGACAATCGGCTATAATTTTAATTTGAATACATCATGGATTTCAAGATTGAAATTGTATTTGACAGCTCAAAACCTATTTACGATTACAGGCTATAAAGGAATTGACCCGGAAGTTGATTTATCAGGTTTGGAACCAGGTATGGATCGTTATGAATATTATCCGAGGACTCGAACGTTTTTATTAGGCTTAAATATTAACTTTTAAATGGAGTATATCATGAAAACATTACATAAGATTCATATATTAGTGATTCTATTTTTCTGTGTTTTTGCACAGTCATGTACAAATTTGGATGAGAAGATATATTCAACTGTTCCTGCGGATGAATTTTTTAAGAATGAAAATGAGATGATTATGAATGTGGGACGTGCATATACTCATTTAACTTCTTATTTAAGTCCTTTCATATGGGGATCATTACTTATTTGTACGGATGAAGCTATATGTCCTTATAGAGAGACTAATTTGTGGTGGGATAATGGTGTTTGGGTTGCTTTGCATAAACATAACTTTAATCCTCAGCTAGGAAATCTAAACGACTGTTGGAGTTTTATTTTTGATGGTATTACTTTATGTAATCAGATATTATATCAAATGGATGAATCTTCAGTAGATTTTCCAACAAAAAAGAACTTAGCAGCTGAAGTAAAGATTTTACGTGCTTGGCTATATTTGAATGCGATTGATTGGTATGGAAATGTACCTCTGTCAATAGATTTTATTGAAAAAGATTTACCAAATCAAGTAGGTCGATTAGAAGTCTTCAATTTTATTGAATCAGAGATTAATGAGAATGTAAGTTTCTTGGACGAAGTTCCAACCTCTAAAAACTATGGGCGTGTAACACAAGCTATGGCTTATACTATGTTGGCTAAGTTGTACTTAAATGCAAAAGAATGGATAGGAAATGATATGTGGAAGGAAACTTCAGAAGCATGTGATAAGGTGATAAATTTTAATAAATTATCATTGGAGTCTGATTATTTTGCGAATTTTAAGGTGAATAGTGAAGGATCGAAAGAAAATATTTTTGTAATGCCCATTAATAATATTTATGCACCTTTTACGATGAAATTTCATCAATTGAGCTTACATACTTTGAGTCAAAAAACATTTGGAATTGTGGATTTTTGTTGGGATGGCTTTTGTGGTATGGAGGATAATTATAATTTATATACATCAAATGATGTTCGAAAAAAATCATGGTTAGAAGGACCTCAATATGATGTTGCTGGTAATCCGTTGATGTTATCTCCTACAAGACAGTTAAATTATTGACCTCATGTAAAGGCTCTGTATAATGAGTATGATCCGGCTTTATTGGATGATGGTGTACGTTTTGCGAAATATGAGTATGAGTCAGGATTAATGAATGGGATGAATAATGATTTTGTGTTTTATCGCTATGCTGATGTGTTGTTAATGAAAGGTGAAGCTTTAGTTCGTCAAGGGAAAACTTCAGAAGCACTTTCCTATTTTAATCAAGTAAGAGAGAGGGCTGGGGTGCCTTTATATCAGGAAAAAGGTTTAACTTTGAACGAAATCTTAAATGAAAGGAGTCGAGAATTGGCATGGGAAGGGTTCAGACGCCAGGATTTGATTCGTTTTGGTAAGTGGACACAACCTTGGTATGAAAAGGAAACTTCAGGTGATTTTACGAAATTATTACCAATTCCTTACTGGGCAATTGATACCAATTCGAAGTTAAAACAAAATCCAGGTTATTGACTAAAATAATACCTTAGTTTTGGCAGATAGAATTTCGATAAGATAAAAAAGATAGATTTGTAATATGTCAAACCATTGAAAGAAAGGAAGACAAAGAGTGAACCAGTAAAAAAATGGAATAAGATTC
>NZ_QSDP01000191.1:0-4819 GCF_003463685.1 Parabacteroides sp. AM58-2XD | reverse complement strand
GAGAAATGTGGCTGAAGCCAAAAGAGAGAAACAACTTGTAAACCGTCAGCTGAAGCAGACGGCAAATGAACCTGTAATAGTCAAGTGACTCTGATTATGGTGGTTGTATAGGCGGGAATATGACACACCCCCTTCCCCCTCTCCAGAGGGGAGCCAGTTACAACCAGTTGCTATAAACAAACACTCATTTCTGACAATATTTGAGTCTTCTGCATTTCTTTTTTAGAACAAATGAAAGGAAGGTTATTAGCCGAGGCAAGTTCTCCTTTAGAAATTCCCCACCTTTTTTGTTTATGTGGGGAATTTTCCCCCTAATAGTGGGGAATAATCCCCATTGCAACGGGGAAAAATACCCACTATTATGGGGAGAATGTTATAGTTCAGCTATTTCTATTGGCATAGATGATTGATAATTTTAAATCAAACACACCTCTTCTAACAAGCAAATCATTTATCTTTGTGCAACTTATTATAAAGAAAAGAGAGTTATGAAGAAAAGTTTTTTGTATTTGTTTACCGTGCTTTGTACGTTAAATATGTTTACCGCTTGTAGCGATGATGATGATTCGAAAGATCCGAATGGCTTGGAAGTAAATGCCACTTACTCCGGTGAAAATCTTGATTTGAAGTATAGCGATGTCGCTTTGTTGGGCAAGGAAATTTCTTTTGAGACAAAAGACGGTAAGACGGCTACACTCACGATGAAAGGTACTTTTGATATGAGTGTCATTAGCGGTCTTATCAATGGCGGATCGAAATCCGCATTAATTCCTAATCTGGTTCCCGGCGTAATTCCGGGAGAAATTACTACGACGATATCGAATGTTCCCCTGACTTTATCCGGAGAGAAATATACGTTTGAAGGAACAGATTCAGGCAACGGACGTGAAGTAAAATACATCGGCAGCGTGGAAAAAGACAAGCTGGTCCTCTCCCTGAACGTAACCATGCCGAAGAATGACCTGACTGGTAACTGGAACCTGGCAGTACAGCAGCCGTTGAACCTTGTCTGGTCGGCAGGCGACGCAACGATCGACCTGAGTGGTTTAGGTATCTCCGGAATCTCCGGCCCGATTCCTGTATCGATGGCTGCTCCTATGATTGGAGAATTGGCAGGCGGGGTCCTGCGTCAAGTACTTGAAAGCATTTCATACGGAGAAGACGGAAACATTACTGCCCGTTATATGAAAAAAGGAGCATCCGGCTGGCAGTCTTCCCCGCTTAACCTGGCACAGTATTACATCAAAAATAATAAATTGTATGTGCAATTGAATATTGCCCAGATCCTGGCAACTGTAGAGGCTAACAAGTCTAAAGCGGATATAGGTAGCAGTGAAATCCTGAAATTCTTGGAGGCGATTAAGTTGATCGCTCCTTACCTTTCGGACGGTGTTCCTTTGAGTTACAGCGTTTCCAACGGAACGGCGCAAGTCACTCTCGGATATGACGTATTGGGAAAACTGTTTGCTTTGCTGACCGATGAAGATTTGTCCGGTTTGATTCTGGGTAAATTACCTGATAATATCAAGGCTGTTATGGCACAAATTCCGGGTATCCTCGAAAAGACGGATGATGTAAATGTAACCTTGATCCTGCAAAAGCAATGATAGCAATACGATTTTTTGAATGAAAAAAGGCAGTTGGTTTATTCCAGCTGCCTTTTCTTACTCAATCTCCGATCGATCACAGTTACTCTCTTCTGGATATATGGCAGGTTTGTTGGTCAGTTTGACTTTCACTTTCTTGCCTACGCAGGGACATAGTGTTAAAAATCAATAGTGATTTCCTAAGTATGAACGGCATAATTATTATTACAGACCTTAACTTTGAAAAGGAATAATAACTATCTTTGCCCCCGATTAATATTAAACTTAAAAAATAATGAAGAAAAATTTATTGTACTTGTTTGCTCTGATCTGCTCTGTGAGCCTGTTTACGGCTTGTAGTGATGATGATGAAAAAACAGATGACAGTTGGAAAGCTGTTTCTGCTACATATTCTGCAGAGACACTTAAGTTAAGCTTGGATGGCACTGAAGTTTCAGATCAATCTGTAAAAGTAACTGCTAATTCTGCAGAGTCAGCAAGTGTTGTTTTAACAAAACTTATTCCAGGCGAAGCTGAAATTACAGTGGATGCTAAAATGCTTAAAACAGGAGAAAACTATGCTTTAGAAGGTGAAAATAAGACAGATTTACGTACTGTATCTGTGAAAGGGTCGGTAGAATCTGGAATTTTGACACTGGATGTTAAATTGAAAATAACAGCACCTATTGCTGGAACATGGAAATTAGCAGAAATAAAGAAAGACGAAAATGATAGTTTTGTTTCTGGGCCGCTATTCATGACTTGGGAAGCCGAGGATGGGACTTTGTTAGGAGGCCTTTTGCCGATAGAATCAATACCGGCTTTAGCTGGTCCTTTAGGAAGTTTAGTTTTAGGACAAGTACTTCAAAATGTTACATTTCAGGATAACGGACAAATTGTAGCATCTTATTCTAAAAGTGGAATTAGTCTGGATAAACCAGTGACTCCGTCTTGGGAGACTTCAGAAGAAGGTTACGCAGCCTATAATGTAACTGAGACTCAGATTCTCGTCTTTTTGAATTTGGAAAAGATCATAGCAGGATCAAAATCAGAACAATCTTCATTTGATCCATTAATAGAATTAGTTAAGAATGGAATACCTGTAAATTACGAAATCGCTTCTGATGGAAATTCGGCAAGAGTATATATCGACAAAGAGCTTGTTGATAAAATCGTACCGTTGCTTCCTATGCTATCCGGTATGATTGAAAATAATGCTTTAGGTGGAATGGGAGCTTTTGTAAAAGGACTTTTGGATTCATTCCCCGAAGCAATGAATAAAACAACTAAATTAGAAATTGGTTTGAATTTAGTGAAATAAGTTTGAACTAAAATCCGATATAACTATAAGATCTCTATCAGGTTGTTGCAACTAGTTGCAGCAACCTGATATTTTTAGCTATAAATAGCATTTTTGTGATTCTACACTACTTTATGGGAGATGTTATTAATAAAGAATGTTCTATTTTTAAGGACTTTTCAGGAGAGGTATGTTTACAAAAAAAATGTTCTTATCTTCGCACCCTATTAACATTAATAATAATATTAAACGTATTTACTATGAGTAAAAAATTAGTCTATTTATTTGCATTGATTTGTTCTATCGGCTTATTTACAGGATGTAGTGACGATGAGGAAGAAAAAGTTGACAACAGCTGGGAAGAGTTGGTAGGTGATTACAGTGGAGAAAATTTAGTGCTTTCATATGGTGATATGGCTCTAACCGGAAAGAAAGTTACTTTCTCGGCTACCAGTGGTAACAATGGGAAACTTTTACTGAATAATATAATCCCGGGAGAAAATGAAACTACAATCTCTAATGTCGAGGTTAAAAACAGCGAATTTTCAGGAACAGCTACTACTACTTATGCTAATGTGGAGTATGCCGGTTCTGTCAAAGAGAAAGTAATGACATTGAAATTGACTGTCGTAATGAATGACCCGAACGGATGGGCGAAAACTTATAGTCTGGCGGATTATACGACCGGACCACTCGAATATAACGGATATGAGAATCCAAACGCTGTACTTGCGGGTGCTGGTTACGTCAACTATGTTTGTGTTACATCTTCTTCTGATTACGGTACATCTTACGGAGCCATGTTCAGAGGTCTTTTCGGGATACTTCTTCCACAAGTATTAAATTCGGTTACTTTAGGTACAGATGGTACTATCACAGCTAAATATATAAAAGAGGGAAAAATTGAATTCAAAACAGATTGGATTTTCCAGTCACCGACAAAAGAGGTTGTAGAAGCACTTATCCCAACTTCCAATTGGTTAGATGCTCCTAAACACTTGGCCTATTGGTTCCATAAAGATGGTAAACTATATATGAAACTCGATTTAGGCAATATTATCGGGCAAGCGATGGGTAGCAATGCTGATGGAATGTCTGAGATCATAACAACAGTATTGACAAGTGAACCTGCCCAATTAAAACAGTTATTGGCTGGTCTACTCAAAGTAAGTGAAATTCCGGTCAGTGATGAAACGATTGCTTTATTACAGGATTGGGCTGTTAATGGAATACCCATGAGTACAAAAACAGAGAATGGACATACTTATATTTACCTTGACAAGAATGCATTCGACCCGATCATGAAAATGCGTGACGATTCTTCTGATTTCCTGAATCTATGGAATATGTTGAGTACAGCAGGTATTATTCCTCCAGATGCCGCCATGGCAGGTATGTTGTTACCAGCTATCAGTAATAATTGGGATGCTACAGAAGCGTTCGATTTAGGTTTAGATTTAAAAGCTAACTAATAAGCAAGATATAGTTATATTGTTTGAGAAAAGAAGGTATCTGAAAAGGATACCTTCTTTTTTGTTTTTTCTATTTGATTATTATTTTTGTTGAGTATTTGATACAATTACAAAATAGAGACCTTGACTTACTAATACAATAACTAATTCTTATATGGGAACAGGTGTTCCTTTTTCAAGAATTAAACTTACAACCTTCTCCTTAAATTTAGGTGTAGCTCGTGTATGTCGTTTCTTTTTTAACTTGGATGACAGTAACGATTTCAGATACGTATTTAGGCCAGAATCTAAGTCTTATTAAAATAATATTTTTTAGACAAATAGTTAATGATTGATTCGACTGACCATTGTCAGTCTTTTGTTCATTATTGTATTAAACAAAAATAGGGTCTAAAAGCATTTTTATCTAATATGTATTAAACAAAAATAGGGTCTAAAAGCATTTTTATCTAATATGTATA
>NZ_QSDP01000190.1:0-4821 GCF_003463685.1 Parabacteroides sp. AM58-2XD | reverse complement strand
CGAGAGGGGGTAGGGGGTGTGTCAGCGTCAACCCGGAGTATTACTATTAGCCACCCCCATCAACACCACCAACACCACCCAGAACTCCGGCAACTGCAACGGATACGATGCCAGGCTGAACACCATCAGCGCCAATATCCCTCCGGCTGCTCCCGCCTGTCTGTTTTTCACCCCACGGAACAAAGAATAGCTTAACAACAATACAAAAACCATTAAACCCACCAGCCCCTGTTCCAAACCTATTTGTAAGAATTCATTAAATCCGTATTCCGGACATCCGGCAACCAGCATCTCTGTCTCCGAAGCCTTTCCCGAAGTGAAATACTCCGCCTGTGCTTCTGCATAAGCAGCCGGAAAACCCCCCGTCCCGGTTCCTGTCCAGGGTTGTTCCCTGATCGCTTGTCCCGTCACTTTCCATAAAAGTAGCCGGCCATTGGCAGAATCTTTCTTTAGCAGATAAATACCCGCCAATGCACCGGCTATGGAGATCAGGATCAAAATAGAAGATACGATAGTTAAGGTCCGGTTTTCATTCATGTATCTTTTAGTCTTTTCCCATCCGATCCGTTGTACCCAATACACCCATCCGCATGAAACGGCAGCCGCTATCCATGCCGTCCGGCTCATCCCGGCAGGAAGCACGACAATGATCGCCAGCAAACCGATCCATCCCAGGTAATGCAGATAAATCTTTGTTTGCCGTAGGATCATCCACAGGCAAACCGGCAATACGATTGCAAGGTACCCCGAATAAGGCCCCGGATTATAAAAATCCCCGGTCAGCTTGAACAAGGAATGGTTAGATCCTTCGAATCCATGTAACTGTCGCATTCCCGACACAGCTTCAATCCCTCCGGTCGCAACAACCACCGCCAGGAAAAATAACTGTAACTGCGGCCATCCGGTCAATATGAACCGCAGCAGAAACCACAATACGACTAATTGCCCGCCAAACAACATTTTCTCCGGTTCGGGATCCAGCTGCCGGTTATAAGTAAGTGCAACGATAGCCGCCAAAACCAGCACCAATCCGTCTGCGACCGAAAAGACAAACGGCTTTGCCGGTTTCATCAGAACAGCCGCCACCAGACTGCATGCTGCCAACAGCAACATCGCCAGATGAAACCAAAGAACTTTCCCTGTGACCAGCCCGTTAGCCAACCCTGTGTTGGTGGCAAAAACGGTGCACAGCAGAAAAATTCCGCTGATGGCGAGTAATGAGTAACTTATGTATTGTCTGTATTTCATGATTAATTTCTTTAATGAATTATTTTCATGAATCGTTCCCACCTGAATTTCTCCGTATACGGATCAACCGATTTCCAGATAATCCATGCTTTCCCCACGATATATTCTTCCGGCAACATTCCCCAATAACGCGAATCTTGCGAATTCATACCGTTATCGCCTGCCATAAAATAGTAGTTTTTCAAGAAACGATAGCCGTCGATCGGTTTTCCATTAAGAAAAGATGTGGAATCCTTGTATTCAAGAGTTCCCTGTTGTTCCCATTCAATCAGCTTTTTATATAAAACAAAGTTTGTCCGATTCATCCGGATCGAATCCCCTTTGGCGGGAATATGAAGCGGTCCGAAGTCTTTGATGCTCCAGCCGATAGTACCATCATAAGGGAAACTATGGAATATACCCTCTTGAAACTTTTCTGTAACGGCAATCTTTTTTTGCGAATCCGTATTACCAAGAGGTGTATTTATTCCGTTTACATGGAAAAAACCGTTTTGAATGGAGAGGGTATCGCCAGGTAATCCTACGCATCGTTTGATATAATATTTGAGGATATGCATTTCGATTTTATCCCAACTGTTAGGGTGTGGAAAATTGAAGACTAAAATGTCATTGCGTTTAATATTTTTGAAACCGGGAATACGATAAATCTCGGTTTGTTCATTTCGCATGGAAGCAAACAGATTGAATATACGCGGTCCGATCGTCGGCTTCCAGACCAGGATATTATCTCCCGTAGTTAATTCCGGTTCCATCGAATCACTAGGGATTTTGAAAGAGGCAAACAATAAGACCTGAGTGGCGAACCATGCCGTAGCCAGCATACATAACCAAAAGGTTACGTCTACAGTATATTGCGCTATTTTTTTCCAATGCTTTTTCATGCTTAATACCAACGAATAATACCGTTTTTATAGGTAAAGATACGATCATTTGTCCCTTTTACCTTTACTCTGTAAATTGTTCCTTGAGGTATATTTTCAAAAGTCATAAAATTGTAATCACCTTTTAAACTACCACCTTTAACCCATTGATTATTCCAATACCATAATTCTATGTCTATATCTTTGGGTAAATAATTTTTTGTATAGGGGATATATGAAATTCTACTGATTGACTTGGGTGTACCCAAATCAAACCAAAGTGTATTTTTCCCATCTTCCGGGTTGTTGAACCTGCCTCTGAAACCTGTGGCAGAACGACTGTCGGTAACCATGTTCAGTTCCTCTCCATTGCCAAGCGGTGTGATATCGGCTGAAACTTTTACACCTTGAATCGGTTTATCCTCTTTATTCTGTTCATAGAAAGATATTTCACAGAGTGCCAGTGAGTCTTTGGGAGATATTAGTTGTATATATCTATATTTTTGAGAAACTGGAAGATTGATCTCATTTTCCCATGTATCCATGCTGTCCGTCATCATATATAAGGTATCAACGGCTAAGGTATTCAAATCATTGCACCCTGTGAGATAAGCCCCGACCAGTGTTTCTTTCGCTTCGGCAATCTCTTCAGGATACAGATAAGCGGTATAGTTTCGTACGGTAACCGGCATTTTCTCCTCTTTGCATTCCAGTTTTTCGCAATTACCGTCTTTAGTCAGGATAAAAGCAGATGCGGCAGGTGTTAAAACTCCATTTTGGTAGAACATAGGCAAGTAAACAATATCTCTGCCCATCCCTTTGAAAGTCACTTTTTTGTTCCATTCTATTTTACCCCATTGCACGGGTTGCCATTCTTTTGCTCCGAAAACGCATAGATAGCAATAACGTGTGTTTTCGGGAATATGCTCCGTAATAGTTATTTTCACATCTGTTGTCTGGAAATATTCAGAAGAAACATCCTTCATAAATGGATTTTTGAATAGAGAAGGAATATCTTCTCTAGCAACCGCCTCATTACCCAACGGACCGGAAAAATGATGTTCGAATGTACGGCGATAGACTTTCGGCAATCTGAACTTGCCCCACAACAAGTCGAAGCATTCATTATTATAAATCCTTTTGTATTTCCACCGGTCATCGTCCCAAAACGGTTCGAAGGGATATGACTCTCCGCCAACGATCAGGCTGTTCCAGCTATGCCCCCCGGCTCGGTTTCCCCATTCCGGCACGAAGTCGATAGCAACTCCCATACCGAGGGCCGACATCATCAGGCAGTTATACCAGGCTTTGTCGTCGCATGAACCGCGTTTGACCTGTTCGAAAGAGGCGGCATTGTAAATCGGCATGGAAGCTGCCGCCCAGTTATTGTGCATCAGGTCGCTGTACATCCGGTGCAAGGAGTCCGTCACCTTCCTGAAGTCCATCGTATTGTCCTTGAAGATAGAGGCATGTCTTTGGTAAAAGGTATCCCGTGCCTGGTCAAAATAAGTCCCTTCAGCAAAACGGTAGGGTAAGACGTACCTACAAAAATCTTCGAATGAATCGTTTTGTGTATAGGCATTTTCTTTCCAAGCCTTGAAAGAACGGTCTATTTCACGGATGAGTTGCTCTGCTCGGACGGTTCGGACATCTTGCCGGGAAGGAGTTAACCGGGACTGGATTTTGGGACTTTCGTTCTTCCAAAGGGAATCGATTTCCTTGTACCATTCGGAGGAACGTTGCCATAGATGTTTTTCGGATATTGCGGCATGCTTGCCATAGACCGGTCGCATGTTTTCGACACAGGATGAATCAACGCCTATATGCCCCGGCTTATTCATAATCAAGAGCCGGGCGGCGGCCAGTTTTTCCGGGGCATCGGCATAGTGCGTCAGCACTTTCTCCAACTTGCCCCGGTTGTCACCTGCCAATTGCAAGGCTTGCTCCAGACGTCGGTTGTCCGGAGAGGTACAGGCTATCAGGAAAGTGGCTAATAGCAGGGAGATTCTTGATATGAATGTTTTTTGCATGTGATAAATAACTGTTTATTTAGAAAATATTTTCTCGCACAATCCAATGTTTTCTTCGTACATATTTCTGTAGAGTTGTTCGTTGTCAACTATCTCAGCGAAGTTGGCTCCTTTTCTTTACAACTTTACATGTTGTATGTAATTATGTATGCATCGTGATGTAATGCATAAATTTTGTTCTCTTTCTCATCAATTGCAAATGAAGATATTTGTGCATCTAATTCATATTTATTTAGTGGATTACCATTCCAATCAAATGTATATATTGTATTTGAGAAAGAGTAATGATTAGGATTTCTGCGTTCTTTTCCTGAATACAAAAGATAAATACAGTTATTAGTTGTTTTTATTCCGATATATCCTCTTCGTGTTTCTGGAAGTTTTATCATAGTGCCCTGATTTAAAGAACTTTCAATGTCGAATTTGAAGTTGAAATCTTTATTGGGACCTTTTGTCATTGCTAATAGATTGCCATTACTGTCGTATATTTCTAATAAGTCTAAATATCTACCAGCTATGGCTATCTTTGATTTGTCAGGTTTTACATTTATAAAAGAGGAAAATATATCACCAAGTATGTTATCTGGAAATTTATCATAGATGTTTTAAGAGGAAAATATATCACCAAGTATGTTATCTGGAAATTTATCATAGATGTTTTAAGTTATTATTATATATTTTCT
>NZ_QSDP01000019.1:0-68494 GCF_003463685.1 Parabacteroides sp. AM58-2XD | reverse complement strand
ACCTGTTACAAGGCTTGTTTTATTGACTGGCTTTAACACACCCCCTGCCCCCTCTCAAGAGGGGAGCCAGTTACAACCGGTCACTAAACAGATAGCTCAATTATTTCTAATTCCAAACCATCATTTCAAAATACCTTTTATCCGCTCTAACTCTTCATCGGTGAAAACGGTATTACGCAATGCTTTCAGATTATCCAGCAGCTGTTCAACGGAACTAGCTCCGACAAGGACACTGGTTACACGGTCGTCTTTCAGCAACCATGCCAAAGCCATTTCAGCCAATGTCTGTCCACGTTCCATTGCCAATTCATGTAGCTGACGAATCTTATTTATCTTATCATCCGTCACCTGTTCCCGTTGCAAATGGCCGGTCGACTTAGCAGCTCTTGAATTTTCAGGTATTCCATGCAGATATTTATTGGTAAGCATTCCCTGTGCCAAAGGAGAGAAAGCAATCATGCCGACACCTTTTTCTTGCAGCAAAGGCAGCAAATCCGGCTCCGTCCACCGATCGAACATAGAATAACGGGCCTGATGGATCAGGCAAGGAACGCGATGTTCTTTCAATACAGCCAACGCCTTCTCCGTCTGTTCCGCATTATAATTTGAGATACCTACATACAGCGCTTTCCCCTGGCGAACGATATCTGCCAAAGCCCCCATCGTCTCTTCTATCGGCGTTTCCGGATCAGGACGATGGGAATAGAAGATATCCACATAGTCCAATCCCATCCGTTTCAGACTTTGGTCAAGACTTGCCATCAGATACTTACGACTTCCCCAGTTTCCGTACGGCCCCGGCCACATATCATAACCGGCCTTAGTCGAAATAAGAAGTTCGTCGCGGTAAACTCCCAAACCTTTTTTCAGAATCCGGCCAAAATTCTCTTCTGCCGAACCATAGACCGGGCCGTAATTATTTGCCAGGTCAAAATGGGTAATGCCGTTATCGAAAGCCGTATAAGCTATCTTTACAAAATTATTGAAGACATCCACACTTCCGAAGTTATGCCATAACCCCAAAGAAATGGCCGGTAACAAAATACCACTACGCCCGCAACGACGATATGTCATGCCGGCATATCTGTTTTCATCTGCTGTATATATACTTTCCATGGTTTGTTTTTATTTCCTACAAATGTAAGTAAAATCACCATAAAATAATCATCTTCTTTGCTTCCGTTGCCTCCTTTGAATTATTAGTGCTTATCGCAGCCCTGTAAATATAAACTCCGGGACGGACATGAGTTCCTGAATTATTTCTCAAATCCCAATCTATCACATAATCTTTGAATAATTCGGACGAACCAGTCTCCTCATGTTTCCAATGCAGCCGGCCTGCAATGTCGTAGACCATGATACCGACTTTCATCTGGGATTCGGGACGGTTGTGTGTAAGATGGAATTCAACATTGCCTTTTGCCGGTGTCGGAGTTGCGACAACATTGGTGATGAAAGGTTTCAAGCTCTCATCTACTTCGAACCGGAACGTGTAAGTTGTTGGATTTCCCATGACATCCCAAACTTTAAAGACAGCCTCATGCATTCCCGCACTTAATTGCGGAATACCGAATTTCACTTCACCTTCTCCTTTCCGGCCAAATATATTGTCATAGTAAGAATTCAGATTATAGCTGGTAAAAGGTTTATTATCTATCATAAGCATCACATCATGCCCGACACCGCCTTCTGTTATATCCACCCCCGTCTGATCCCACAACCGGGCATAGAAAAACGGAGTCGTATTTACTTTGTCACCACTCACAAATGTCGAATCGTTCAAATAAAGTTTTACTATTTCAGGACCTTCGTGATCGTCCAAAGGATCATCAGAAGTGCCTTGTACCTTATAATTCGTAAAGTTACCTTTTGCTTCTATTTTCTGCTCACTATCCGAAGCATACAGAATCATCTTTCCGGCCTTACCGGAATAAGAAATATTGCCCGGGACATAAAAAGAGAAGCTGAATTTGCCGTTCTGAACTTGGGTTGAACCTTTATAAACAAGGTTTTTATAATCCGTATATTTAAAAGCAGTATCATTTCTGAAGTTATTCCGCGTCGTAATTTCGATTTTACTATCCATCACTTTCACTTCCAGCTTTCCGTTGAAATTATCAATTACCGAATTGTCCGGAGCTAATATCTCTCCCTCTACAGTCACTTCATCATAAGCTCTGAAATTAGTTGAATTCTGAACCGCATCTTTTCCATTAATCGTATTAATACGTATTTTATGGGAAGGCAAAATCAACTTTAAAGCAGGATCACCAATAAAGGTGAAATTCAGGTTTTTCGATCCTAATGATTTATTTTCAGACTTAACGCTTCTGACCACATCACCCAAAGCCGGATACAAGCTTTGATCGAATAACTTCCCTAGAAAACTATTATTTATTCTATCATTCTCAGAACCGTAAGCCACTCGAACAGTTGTATACAATGCTATGCCTCCACTTTTTTCATTTAGAAAAATGCTCTCTCCTGCCGACGTCGCCAGTGCATCAAAACGACAAAAATCACATGTCGCCGTAATCCATAATGGTAATTTGGGATAGGAGAATTTATCTATCATCGGTTGTGTAAGAACATTCTCATCAGACCACGAAGTCGTGCTTCCATGCCCAGTATAATTAATCAGCATCAATCCCTCTCTTAACTTCTTATTCATTTCGTCTGTTACAACCGAATATGAATTTGAACTAGAATAGTCTTTGGCATAATTATCAAAAAACAATCGACTTGCCAGAACATCCGGAGCTTTATCTTCAACCGTTTGAGCTGCTCCATTTGCATATTTCATATGATCATTCGCTTTTTTGATTGCTTTATCCGCATTACTTCCATCATCTGCCACAAAACAAGTTTCACTTTTCCAAATGCCCAGCTCTTCATTATTCATATAACGAATAACCTTATTGACCATCTTCCGGGCATCCGAAACCGAACGGATAGGGAAACGCCCTATCCCTATATCCACCGGACACGATTCTACACTTTTCCCATTAGAAGCATCATCCAGAAAACCAAAATAATCATCTGTCACATAAGATTCTTCATTTAACGAATTTTCTGACTGAAAGGTAAGCAAGAAGTTCTCTCTCTCCTTCTCACTCATCTTGCTCCATGATTCCGTAACAAAACGGTTATCGTAAGCACCATCTCCGAAAAGCAACAAGTATTTCGGACGTTCCTCTTTTGATGCCGCTTTATCATACAACATTTTCATAAACCTTCTATAGGCTGTTGCGTCGGGAGTTCCACTTGAAAATTCATTATATATTTCTTCCGGTGTTACCACTTCTACACGTAAACCATCTTGTGTTTCATGTGCTTCTTCAATCTCTCCGCTTCTTTTCGTAAAGTAGACGGAGAGATAATAATCATATCTTTATTCGACCAGCCATGAAGGTTCCTGCACTCAACCGCCCCTTTACTGACAGGGACAGGAAAATCCGTGCGATCAGTCCTTATCAAAACAAATTCTCTCAATGAATTACTTTCCGGAATAGTAAAAGACATTGTAGAGCCGGTCAGTTCTGTTTCTATTATTTTACAGTTTGCAGGATCTGTTATATCCATAACCATACAGGCTGAATTAGCGCCTTCTATTACAAATCGGGATGCATGATTCCGGGATTTAAAGGAACGGAAAAATGTATATGGTTCATTGTAAGTTTTCAATTGACGTTTGACATTCAAACGAATATAATCGACATAACCATCAACGCTCGGTTTTTCCTGTTTGTTATATTCCAATTTAACACTCAATTTATCACCAGACTTATAAGCATACTGTACTGTAAAATATACTTCTTGACCTTTCACATACGCTTCGTTTTTTCCATCCGACGTTATAGGGACACTTCCACCTACCTGGCCATTCAATACCACATTATTAGATACTTTCGTGAGTGCTACAAACCTGCACTCAGCATTAATATCACCTTCTATAATACCTAACGCGTCCGGATCCCCAAAATCATTAAAGACTTGTCCCGTCTTGGATAACTTCTCAAACAATCGTCTTCCCGATAAATTAATAGAAACCAACTCTTTTTCATGCAGCAAATAGTCATCAAAAGTTTCTATTCTTTCACTGCTCGTTTTATCACTACTTTTAATTTGCTCCGGGACTTTAACTTCTGCCCCGTCCGTCAGAAAATAATAGCTGTATTCAGAATAAGGGTTATTGGTGTGGACAAAAACTTTTTTCTTGTCATTGTTACTATATTTCACTTCCTTATACTCCCATTTCGTCGTTCCCCGCCCATAAAAAAGGATATAATCATCCTTTCTCAGCACTGGGACAGCAGGCAGATCATCCACATAAGGTTTTGTGAAATCTTCTTCCAAAGGCCAGCCGCCATATCCATAGACAGCAACTTTCGAAGGATCGTCAAATCCCATCTTCTTCAATTCAGAATAAGTGAGTTTGTAGATTCCATCCTGCTCTATCCGTATTTTCACCCAGTTTCCTTTGCTCAATACAGAGTTATCCGCATACCGTTCACCGGCCTTTACCGAGAGCGAAAAACAGAGGCAAAGCAAAGTCGCGATACCACTTATCAGAAATGATCTTGTTTCGTGTAGTTCCATATTTTCAACTATTCAATGATCTTTTAACGCTTTCTGTTTTGTTTTATTATAAAAGAGCGTGAGAATCAAAAAATAAGTTCATTAACTTTGCTGAAACGGAAAATAACATAAACAAATAAATCTGATGAAGAAAACAGTATCGAATAATCAGCTCACCATTCAGGTGTCGTCACATGGAGCCGAACTAAGCAGCATCGTTGCCAACGCAACCGGTAAGGAATATTTATGGCAGGCTGATCCAACCTTCTGGAAACGCCATTCGCCGGTACTTTTCCCTATCGTAGGTAGTTTATGGAACAACGAATATCGCCATAACGGAAAGACTTACAAGTTATCACAACACGGTTTTGCACGAGATCAGGAATTTAAACTGATAAAAGAGACTGATACGGAATTGCGGTTTCAACTACAGGATAATGAGGATACATTACAATTATATCCTTTCCCCTTTTGTCTGGAGATAGGATACAAACTGGCCGGAAACCAGATAGAAGTCTTATGGACAGTGAAAAATACCGGAGACGAGGAACTGCATTTCCAGATTGGAGCACATCCGGCCTTTTATTATCCTGATTATGATAAAGACAGCTGCTTAAGAGGCTTCTTTGCCTTCGACCGGCATGAGGGACTTTCCTACAAACTCATTCAGGAAAAAGGTTGTATCGGAGACAAGGAATATCCGCTTTCACTTGACAAGGAAGGATTATTGCCACTGGATATACATACTTTCGATAAGGATGCATTAGTACTTGAAAACAGCCAGGTAAAGCGGGTGGATTTACTGAAACAGGACGGCGGTTCTTATCTGACGGTATATTTCACAGCGCCTGTTGTCGGCCTTTGGTCGCCTCCCTCAAAGAATGCACCCTTCGTATGCATTGAACCCTGGTATGGCCGTTGCGACCGTGTTAACTACACCGGGGAATATAAAGACAGAGACTGGATGCAACATTTACAGCCGGGAGAGACGTTTGATGCGTCCTATATTATAGAGATACATGGATAGGAATAATGATCTATCTGTTTATAGTACGGGAGTAACCAATTCCCCTCTTGAGAGGGGATAAGGGGTGTGTTAAAGCTAGTTATAAGGCAAAACTATAACACACCCCCTTCCCCCTCTCAAGAGGGGAGCCAGGTACAACCGGTCAATAATCGGATAGTTCAAATCTGTCAAATATTGTCTTTATTTCAATCCCCTGTTCTTCAACAACGGTTCCGTGTTCGGTTCTTTGCCACGGAAATTTTTATACATATCCATTGCGTCGTCGATACCGCCAGGGGTAAGAACGTATTCACGGAATTTAGTAGCTACTTCCTGGTTGAAGATATCTCCGGTTTCCTTATAAGCCTGGTAAGCATCTGCATCCAGGACTTCGGCCCAGATGTAACTATAATAACCGGCTGTATATCCGCCGCCCATCGTGTGATTGAAATAAGTAGTGCGATAACGGGAAGGTATCTGTTTCAATAGTCCGCGTTCACCCAGAACAGTTTCTTCAAACTTCATGACATCTGCACCCTCATGTACTTCCTTCAATACATGGAAATCCATATCGAGTAAAGAAGCGGCCAGATATTCAGTCGTAGCAAAGCCCTGTCCGTACTTTCCGCTCTTATCCAACTTTTCAATCAGTTCGGCCGGAATCACTTCGTTTGTCTCATAATGTTTCGCATATTCTTTCAGTAACTCAGGTTCGAACACCCAATGCTCCATCACCTGTGAAGGCAGTTCGACGAAATCGCGGGGAACACCCGATACACCATAATAATGTACGTCCTTAAACAAGTTATGCAAACCGTGTCCGAACTCATGGAATAATGTTTCCGCTTCATCCGCACTCAACAAAGCAGGTTGCCCCGGAGCCGGCTGAGAGAAATTACATACAATCGTTACGACCGGTCCCTGACGTTTACCGTCTTTATAAGTCTGCGAACGATAGGTTCCGCACCATGCACCGCCGCGTTTGCTGGCTCTCGGGAAGAAGTCCATATAAAGAACACCCAGATGCGTGCCGTTTTTATCCTTACATTCGAAAGCCTGTGCATCCGGATGAGGCAACGGTATTTCCTTGATGGGTGTAAAGGTAATACCATATAATTTATTAGCTAACAGGAAAGCACCGTCACGCACATTCTCCAGTTTCAGATACGGGCGAACCTGGTTTTCATCCAAATCGAACTTAGCCTTCTTCGCTTTTTCGAAATAATAACGCCAGTCCCAACCTTCCGCTTCGAAGTTGCCGCCTTCCTTTTTTATTTCGGCATTGATATCAGCCAGTTCTTCTTTCGCTTTTACCAGGGCAGGTTTCCATATTTCGTCCAACAAAGCATATACTTTATCCGACGTTTTCGCCATACGGTCTTCCAGGACGAAAGAGGCATAATCGTCATATCCCATCAACTTCGCTTTTTCCAGGCGAAGCGTAACCAGTTTAAGCACGACATCTTTGTTATCGGCATCATTGCCATTATTTCCACGGTTGATATAACCTTTGAAAATCTTTTCACGCAACGCACGGTTATCGGCATATTGCAGGAAAGGCATCACGCTCGGATTATGCAAAGTGAAAAGCCATTTGCCTTCCAACCCTGCTGCACGGGCAGCAACCTCCGCATTCAGTATCAGGCTTTCGGGCAGGCCGGCAAGGTCGTCTTTATTCTCAATAACCAATTGGAAAGCGTTTGTTTCCTTCAACATATTCTGTCCGAATGTCAACTGAAGCATGGATATCTCACTGTTCAGTTCACGTAAACGGGCTTGTTGCTCTGCATCCAGGTTCGCACCGCCGCGGACAAAACTCTTATAGGTTTCTTCCAGCAACTTCTTCTGTTCCTTATTCAGGTTCAGAGATTCCCGATTATCATACACGGTCTTTACACGGGCAAACAAATCTTTGTTCAAGCGGATATCATCACTGTTCTTTGATAATAACGGAGACAACTCACGGCTTAACGCCTGCATCTCATCATTTGTGTTGGCACTGTTCAGTCCGCTGAAAACGGCATTGACTTTACGCAACAGGTTACCGCTCTGGTCAAGGGCAACAATCGTATTCTCAAAATCGGGAGCAGCCGTCTGACCGACAATATCATCTACTTCCTTTTGTTGTTGCGCAATCGCCTCCTTAAAAGCAGGCATATAATCATCCAGTTCGATTTTATCGAAAGGAGGAACTCCGAACGGAGTAGTGAACTCCGTTAGTAAAATATCCCCTGGAGCTAAGATTTCAGACTTTTTCTCCGGCGAACTGCAAGCACTAAGTGCAACAGCTATGCCGGCTGTCATAATCATTTTCTTCATATTGTTCTGTTTAAGCATGTTACATGCGCAAAGATAATAAAAAAATCTTATTTTAACCCCCTGTTCTTTAGCAACGGCTCAATACCCGGCTCTTTGCCACGGAAGTTTTTATACATAACCATTGCATCATCGATACCACCCGGGGTAAGGACATATTTACGGAATTTGGAAGCAACCTCGGGGTTGAAGATATCGCCGGTTTCTTTGTAAGCCTCGAAAGCATCGGCATCCAGCACTTCTGCCCAGATGTAGCTGTAATATCCGGCAGTATAACCACCTTCCATCGTATGGCCGAAATAAGTAGTACGGTAGCGCGGAGGTATCTGGCGGATTAATCCGCGTTTGTTCATCGCTTCAGCTTCAAAGGCTTCGATATCCATGCCGGGCTGCTGTTCTTTCAAGGTATGATAATCCATATCCAACAAGGAAGCGGCCAGATATTCGACCGTAGCAAAGCCCTGTCCGTATTTGCTGCTTTTCACAATCTTGTCAACCAGTTCCTGCGGAATCACTTCTCCTGTCTGATAATGTTTGGCATATACTTTCAACACTTCCGGTTCGAACACCCAATGTTCCATTACCTGCGAAGGCAATTCCACAAAGTCGCGGGGAACACCGGCTACTCCGATATAATGAACATCAGCAAACAACCCATGCAACGCATGACCGAACTCATGGAAGACGGTTTCTGCCTCATCCGCACTCAGCAATGCGGGTTGTCCGGCAGCCGGTTTACTGAAATTAAATACGGTGGTAACGACCGGCAGCACCTTCTTTCCATCTTTATAACTCTGATCACGGTATCCGCCACACCAGGCACCGCCACCTTTACCCGGACGAGTATAGAAATCCATATAAAGGACACCCAGTGAAGAACCATCCTTATCCTTACATTCGAAAGCAAAAGCATCCGGGTCCGGCTTCGGTATATCCCTGATTTCCGTAAAAGTTATTCCATACAACTTATTCGCTACATAAAAAGCACCTTCACGCACATGGTTCAGTTCCAGATAAGGGCGGACTTCGTTTTCATCCATATTGAATTTTGCCTGGCGGGCTTTATCTGCATAATAACGCCAATCCCAACCTTCGGCTTCGAAGTTACCACCTTCCTTCTTTATTTCGGCATTGATATCGGCCAGTTCTTCCTTCGCTTTTTTCAGCGCCGGAGTCCAAATCTGGTCAAGCAGGTTATACACATTCTTCTCGTTCTTTGCCATGTTCTCATCCAGCACAAAAGCGGCAAAGTCTTCATAACCCAGCAGTTTGGCCTTATCCAAGCGGGCGGCTACTAGTTCTTTGACAACGTTCTTATTGTCATTCCCGTTGCTATTGTTTCCACGGTTGATATACGCCTTGAATATCTTTTCCCGTAACGCACGGTTATCGGCATATTGCAGGAAAGGCATCACGCTCGGATTGTGAAGCGTGAAAATCCATTTGCCTTCCATTGAATCGGCAGCGGCAGTTTCGGCGGCAGCGGCAATCAACGATTCGGGAAGTCCGGCCAAATCCTCTTTGTTATCCACAACCAGTTTGAAGGCATTCGTTTCTTTCAGTACGTTCTGTCCGAAAGTCAGCTCCAGAACAGATATCTTTTCATTCAGTTCACGCAACCGGGCTTGCTTGTCAGCGTCGAGATTGGCTCCGCCACGTACGAAACCTTTGTAGGTTTCCTCCAGCAATTTCTTCCGTTCCTTATTCAGATTCATTGAAGCCTGCTTGTCGTACACTGCCTTTACACGGGTAAAGAGAGCCGGATTCAGGCTGATATCATCCGAATGGGCGGAAAGAACCAGATACAACTCCTGCTCCAGAGCTTGTATTTCGTCGGTCGTATTCACACTCGACTGGCCGCTGAAAGCATACATCACTTTAGTCAACAATTCACCTGAGCGGTCAAAGGCGACAATCGTATTCTCGAACGTCGGTTCTTCCGGGTTATTGACAATAGCGTCGATTTCCTTTTTCTGTTCTTCCATCCCTTTCTCAAAGGCCGGCTTGTAATGAGCCACTTCTATCTTGTCGAAAGGAGGAACGCCGAACGGAGTTGTATATTCCGTAAAGAACGGATTGGGTGCGACATCGGCCACATCGCTTTTCTTCGAGGAGTTGCAGGCTCCTAAAACTACTGCCAGACTGGCAGCCATAAACGCTTTATTCATAACTGTTATATTGTAAGAATTAATTTATATCCACATTATTTATAGAATCAGACACGCAAAGATAGGTAAGTTTTATTTTACTTTGTTCCCCTAACATTATAAATAGATTAGCCATGAACAGAATATGTAAATTGTTTGGTATTAAATATCCTATTATACAAGGTGGAATGGTTTGGTGCAGCGGCTGGCGGCTGGCTTCGGCGGTGAGCAATGCCGGAGGACTCGGATTGTTGGGAGCCGGCTCCATGCACCCCGAAGTATTACGCGAACATATCCGGAAATGCCGGGCTGCCACCGACAAACCTTTCGGGGTTAATGTACCTTTGATGTATCCGGAAATCGAAAGCCTGATGAACCTGATGGTCGAAGAGGGAGTAAAAATCGTTTTCACCTCTGCGGGAAGTCCAAAGAAATGGACTCCGTTCCTGAAAGAACACGGCATAACGGTCGTCCATGTGGTGAGCAGTTCCCTGTTTGCCGTCAAATGTGAGGAAGCCGGTGTGGATGCGATTGTAGCCGAAGGTTTCGAAGCCGGAGGACATAACGGACGGGAAGAAACAACCACACTTTGCCTGATTCCCGCCGTACGCCGTGCCACTTCCCTCCCGCTCATGGCGGCCGGAGGAATTGGAACCGGTGATGCCATGCTGGCCACTTTTGCTCTCGGGGCCGAAGGTGTACAGGTTGGAACACGTTTCGCACTGACCGCCGAAAGTTCCGCCCATGAAAACTTCAAGCAGCTCTGCCTCAGCCTCAACGAAGGCGACACGAAGCTGTTGCTGAAAAAGCTCGCTCCCACCCGCCTGGTGAAAGGCGGTTTCACAACTGCCGTAGAGGAAGCCGAAGCACGGGGCGCATCGGTCGAAGAAATGCGTGCCTTATTAGGTAAAGGCAGAGCCAAGAAGGGCATGTTCGAAGGCAATCTGGAAGAAGGAGAACTGGAAATCGGACAAGTCGCCGCCCTGTTCAGGAAAGAAGAGACGGTTGCCGAAGTGATGGAAGAAATTATTACCAGTTACCGGCAGTCTATCAGCCGGTTAAAGGACGAGTCCGGGACTTTCTGATTCCCGCCTATAGAGTCGTTCCAGTTTCCTTAGGAGGAAACGCGCGTTTCCTGCCTGGGAAACTGTAGTTCCCTCCGCAGGAAATTGTAGTTTCCTGGGCAGGGAACTGGAGTTTCCTAAACACGAAACTACGAGGAAACTGTAATCAACTCACAATCAATCAATAGAACCTTTTCTACGGGAAGCAGTTTTTTATAGTATTTCGCTTTTAGAATAAAACCTCTCCCCTCCTTTTCTTATAATCGCCGGGAGTGATTCCGTAGTGCTTTTTGAATACCCGGCAAAAGTAGGCGTCATCTGTGAATCCCAGCTCGTAAGCTATTTCCTTTATGGTATATTTATCATTGATTAATAGTTGTAGAGAGGCATTCATCCGTAATAAAGCGATATAATTGTTCGGAGTCGTATTCAGCAGCTTTGTAAATATCTTATGAAAGTAATTCGGAGATAAACAACACAAATCGGCAAGCATTTTCAGATTCATCGACTCCGTAAAATGCTTATTGATATACCGTACTGCCGGTTGCAAACGTTGTATATTATAGGTTTGTTCATTCTCGTCCAAAGGATATCGCTCAAAAATACGTATGATAAAGGCTTGTATAAACGTCTGGAGCTTCAGTAATTCAAAAGTATATTTATAGCATGAAGCCGCACTCTGAGATTGCAATTGTTCTATATCCGGCATGAGTACATTTTGTCCCTTTGCAACGTCAGGCAGTTCCACAACAAGCGGCAAAGACAATAACCCCTGATAAACAACCAAATCTTTCGGTATAAAATGCAACCAGTGAGTAGAAAATGAAGAATTACAGTATTGACGGGTCAGTTTATTGCCATTAATAAAATAAGTCTTATCCTTCTGCAAAGTAAATTCCTGCTGTTCATCGCAAATACGGACCTCTCCTTCTGTTAACTGGTAGATTTTAAAACAATTATCCACCTCTGTCCGCTTTTTATTCCATGAAACGCTTCCTGTATAAAAGCCTCCGGTAAGAATCTCGTATGTCTGGGATAAATAAATCATATAAAATATGCATTATGATAAGATTGTACAAATATAAAGTTTTTTTTTGCAAGATTGCCGCCACACAAATAGCTAAGTTTGTCCAAACTTTAAATCAGAATAACATGAATACATTTTTTACAAGCCTTTTAGGGCTATGCTTGTTGGCTGCCACCTCTTGCCAGTCGACAAAACCGTCTATCAGCAAGGAGGTTATTCCTAACGATGTCAGAGCACAAGAGATGAAGGATATGAAATTCGGTATGTTCATTTGTTGGTCTTTAAGTACTTTCTCCGGAAAAGAATGGACCGGAGAAGAACTGCCTGTCGAATTTTTCCGTGCTACGGAATGCGACACGGACCAATGGGCCAGAACCGCGAAAGAAGCAGGCATGAATTATATCTATTTCCTGACCAAACATCATGACGGCTTCTGTTTGTGGGATACGAAGACTACCGATTTCAAGATTACAAAT
This sequence comes from Parabacteroides sp. AM58-2XD, assembly GCF_003463685.1. Taxonomy (NCBI): domain Bacteria; kingdom Pseudomonadati; phylum Bacteroidota; class Bacteroidia; order Bacteroidales; family Tannerellaceae; genus Parabacteroides; species Parabacteroides sp. AM58-2XD. The sequence continues at coordinate 55,880 of NZ_QSDP01000019.1, read as the reverse complement.
GCCCCGCTGGGAAAGGACGTAATGGCAATGCTTCGCAAATCGTGTGACAAATACGGTATAAAACTGGGGATTTATTTCTCGGAAGGCGATTGGAACTGGCCGGAAGCCGAACGCGGAAAAGGAGGTCGTGGCGGTAATAATCCGGAAGTTAAGAAGGCTCAATTGAAAGAGTTGCTGACAGAATACGGTCCCATAGAACTTATCTGGTTTGACCATGCAACGGGCGACGGCGGACTTTCGCATGCAGAGACAACCCGTTGGGTCCACCAGTTCCAACCGAATTGTTTTGTAGGCTATAACCACGGAGAACCATCCGGACGTTTATGTCTGCGGGAAATGGGAAAACCCGGACGATTGGGTGACAGCGAAGCCAGTAAGTACAATAAGGAACAGGAAGCTAATTATAACGGATACCTGGTTGCCGAATTTACCTATCCTCTCCTTCCGCCGCATCAAGGTGGTGCCATGTGGTTCTATTCTCTGCCCAAGCACGATAATTTGTGTCACCCGGCTTCCAAAATATATGAAGATTACCTGAAAGCCGTAGAGTATGAAAATATATTTTCCGTCAATATAGGTCCCGATTACAAAGGCCGTATTCGTGATATAGATGTGAAAACGTTGCAAGAAGTAGGGACGATGATTAAAGAAAATAATAAATAACATGAAAAATACACTGTTTAAAAAGAGCGGGCGGATTGAGCGTTTACATAAACGGAATCTGGAACTGGCACAGCATCATAAGAGAGATATTTATGTGGATAATCCTGAGTTTCTGGTATATCACTGGTCAGGCAAAGCGGCGACTTTCAGTCCCGCTACGGGAGATACTGCCGCTTCGGAAAGCGAACGAATCAATCTGGATGACCATAATTGCCGTATTGATGTCGGAGGCCCTTTTCCTTTTGCCAAAGAAATGCCTTCCAAAGTCTCAGGCTTTTCCAATACTCCGATAAACTTTGCGACGGATTATGCCTTCTTTCTGGACCACAGCCCGGTTGCAATTCACCCTTATGAGAAAATAGTGGGAGAATTTTACTGGCAGCTGGACGAGGCGCGTTATTTCAAATATCCGCAGGAAAAACAGGATTTAGGTTTTAAAGCAAGAGAAATGGGGGCCGGTGGCATGAGTCTGACCCATACTTGTCCGGATTTATCCATTGGGCTCGACTTGGGTTGGAACGGAATCTTAAAGAAGATACGTCATTATAAAGAACAATACCAATCATTCGACAATCAATATAGTTATGAATATCTCTGTGCAGCAGAAATTGTGTGTGAATCAATTATCCGTTATGTAGAGAGATATGCGGAGGAAGCCGGAATACGGGCAAAGAACGAAAGCGACCCGGAGATAAAAGCTATTTACGAATCGGTTTCCCGGAGTTGCCGGAACCTGGTGTCTAATGCTCCTTCCACCTTCCTGGAAGCATTACAATGGATTAACTTCTTCCAGATAGCGGAACGTATCATTGGGCATGGAAATGGTTACGGCCGCATGGACCAGCTGCTACTGCGTTTTTACCGGGCAGATGTAGAAAAAGGCATTTTAAATAAAGAGACTGCCCGCGAACTGATTGCCGAGTTGTATCTGAAATATGGCGGTAACTATTTTTGCTTCGGCGGACGGGATAAGGAACTGAAAGATGCCACCAACGAAGTAAGCTGGATTGGAGTGGAAGCATACGATATGCTGGGTGGATACAACCAGCTGGGAGTGATGTGGCATAGCGATATCGACCCCGATTTCTGGGAATATGCCTGTGATGTAGTCGGACGGCATGGTTGCGGCGCTCCTACGCTGGTCAACTATGATGTGATGCGGGCCAGCGAACTGCGCTCCGGATATAAGGAAGAAGATGCATGGAATATTGCCTATTCGGGATGCCAATGGTATTGTTCGGTAGGAAAAGAATATAGCGACCAGGATACCAATTCCCTGGTTCCTATCCAGCCGCTACAACGCACGATACGGTATGCCGCTCAAAACAAGCTGTCCGACTGGGATGCTTTCCTGGCTCATTTTCGCCGGGAACTGGATGCAACGACGGACGCATTGGTCGAATTTAAGAACAATACCTACAAATGGCAACCCAAAGTATGGCCGGAAATAGTAACGTCCTTCTGTATGCATGGCCCGATAGAAAACGGCAGAGACGTAACGGACGTCAGGGCTGTGGCAAACAATTATACTTCGGTGAATGTATTGGGTGTTCCTAATTTATGCGACAGTATGTTTGCTATACGTGAGCTGATATTCAAAGATAAAAAATATACTTTGGATGAGTTGGAAGAAGCTTTGACTACAAACTGGGAAGGCAGGGAAATCATGAGGCAGGATTTTCTGAATATGCCAAAGTTCGGGAATGATAATGCTTCCGTCGACGATATGACCGTTGAAATATGTACATTGATACGTGAAATACTGGAAGAGAAGCATAATATAAAAGGATTCCATTACCGTCCATCTCTATTCCAGTTCATGGGACATACGTATGCCGGCCCGATGCTGGGAGCAACACCCGACGGACGAAAGGCGGAAGAACCGCTAGCACATGGTATGAATCCGATGCATGGACGGAACAAAGAGGGGATTTTACCCACGATGCGTTCTTTCACCAAATTGAATTACAGTGAATACCAGGGCGGTTCATTCCAGATAGAACTTCATCCGAGCTTCTTTCCCGAAGATAAACCTCGCGGAACTTTTGTCCGGGCTTTTGCCAATCATTTCTTTACCTGCGGTGGTGTACAAATCAATTTGAATGTAGTAGATATAGCGACCCTGGAAGACGCAATGCATCACCCTGACAAAGATGAATATAAGGGAATAGTCGTGAAAGTGACCGGCTATTCTGCACATTTTGTATTCATGGATAAACAATTCCAGCAGGAATTTGTAAAAAGGGTCAATTATCAGAATTTGTAATGCAGGAAAGAGAACTGGCAGCGAATCTTGTCAAGATTACTCCGCTATCTTCACATGACGGTCCGGGGTTGCGAACGACTGTTTTCTTTAAAGGTTGTCCGCTACACTGCCGCTGGTGTCATAATCCGGAAACGATTCATCCGTTTCCGGAACTAAAATGGACTAAGCGCGATTGCATCGGTTGCCGGCAATGTGAAAAGGCATGTAAAAACGGAGCGATTGATTTTTCCCTTAAAAGAGAGTATGTAATCGATACGGATAAATGCATCCGGTGTTTTTCCTGTGTAGAACATTGCCCATCAAAAGCATTAAGTATCATCGGTCATAAATATTCACCCCAAACGTTATCGGCCTGTATCCTGAAAGATGAAGCGTTACTAAAAAGCATGGACGGAGGAGTTACATTTTCCGGAGGTGAACCAGCCCTGTATCCGGATTTTATAACCGTTCTTGCGAGAAAGTTGAAAGAGCGGGATTTACATCTGGCCCTCGATACATGCGGACAGGTTTCCTCTTCAGCCTATGAACGGATGTTGCCGTTCCTGGATTTGTTACTATTCGATATTAAAGAGATAAATCCGGAGAGACATATTGCTTTTACAGGGAAAGATAACAGGAGAGTAATTGATAACCTGCACATTATTGCCGGATTGATTCGGAAGAGCCGTCTACATACACGAATATGGGTCCGCACCCCCTTAATTCCGGGAATGACGGCCTCTGTTGAAAATATAGCAGGCATCGGAAAATTACTCAACGACTCTTTTTCAGACCTTATTGATAAATGGGAACTTTGTGCTTTTAATAATATGTGTGCCGATAAATACACAGAATTGGGATTAAACAGGTCATTGGCAACAGTTCCTTTACTAACGAATGAAGAAATGGCAGCTTTGCTTGACACGGCAAAAAAGTCGGCTGGCGAAATAAAACAAATAACAGCTTCCGGGCTTATAAAACAGAACTCTTATGATGATTGAAAATAAAACGAAAATGGTTAATCGAAAATATCTGATACCTTTTATCTTAATCACCTGCCTGTTTTTTATGTGGGGGATTCCCAACAATTTAAACGGTATACTGATAAAACAATTTATGAAGTCTTTCGAACTATCCATATTGGAGGCGAGTTTGATTCAATCTGTTTTTTATATCGGTTATTTCGTTTTTGCTTTTCCGGCTGCTACAATCATGCAAAAGTATGGTTATAAAACGGGACTGATCGGGGGACTATTACTTTTCGCCGTAGGTTGCGTGTTATTCTGGCCGGCGGCAATAGCCGGTAGTTATGCTTTTTTCCTTTTTTGCCTGTTTATTATCGCTTCCGGCCTCACTTTCCTCGAAACAGGAGCCAATCCTTTTATTGTACAGTCGGGAGATGAAGAAACGGCTGAACAACGGCTGAATCTGGCACAGGCATTCAATCCTCTGGGTTCTATTTTCGGAGTAATCATCGGTACGGTTTTCATTTTCTCCGGAGTAGAGTTAAGTGGAGAAACAATCGCAGAAATGAAAGAGGCAGGCAAATATACCGCATATTTAGAGGTGGAGACTTTACGTGTTGTCACTCCTTATCTATTTCTGGCTGTATTTGCCTGTATATGGGCAATCCTTTTGTGGAAAATAAAATTACCGGAGCAGCAGACGACCAAGGAACAAGCCACCCGTATAGGAGACTCCCTGAAAATCCTGCTGAAAAATAAAGAATTCATGAAGGGAGCCCTCGCCTTATTCCTGTATGTCGGCGCCCAGGTGGGGACATGGAGTTTCTTTATATTATATGTACAACAATATGCAGGAATAACAGAAAAAACAGCCGGCTATATGCTCTCCGCCACTTTGGTTGCTTTTACATTAGGCAGATTATCCGCAACCTGGTTGATGAAGCTGGTTAAACCGGTCCGGTTGATGGCCTTTTACAGTCTGATTAATATCATTCTGACAATCTGTTGCATATTAATGCCAGGTGTATTCGGTACATGGTGCTTATTATCGACCAGCTTCTTTATGTCATTGATGTATCCCACTATTTTTGCATCAAGCCTGAAAGGGTTGGGAGAACACACAAAGATTGGCAGTTCGGTAATGGTAATGAATATTTTAGGCGGGGCCGTCGTTACCCCTCTTATGGGAGTAATCCAGGAAATATCCAATGTTGCCATCTCTATGATTCTTCCTTCAATCGCCTATATGTATATTTTTTATTATTCAATTAAAAAGTCTTCTTAAAATAAAAAAAGAGTAAAACCAACTTCCTGTTAGTCGGCTTTACTCTTTTCTTATTTATCTGAGAATAGTTGAATACTTCTAATCAAACATATGTCTGAATTTGCTGAAGATCTTCTCTTTCATTGTACGGTTCGGCTGGAAGTTCGGTGAATTATCCAAACCGGTCAGCGTTTCTTTTTCTGACGCTGATAATGTTTCAGGAATATATACGCTGACATTTACCAGCAAATCACCTGTTCCATAACTGTTCACGGAAGGAAGTCCCTTATTTCTCAGGCGAAGGACTTTACCCGGTTGCGTACCCGGTTCGATCTTCACCTTCGCTTTACCGTCGATGGTCGGAACTTCTACGGTTCCTCCCAAAGCAGCCTGGGGAACACTCAACAACAAGTTATACAGCAAGTCATTCTCGTCACGGATCAGTTCTGCATGCGGTTCTTCTTCAACCAAAATCAGCAGGTCACCGTTTATTCCTCCGTGGCGGGCTGCATTTCCCTTTCCGCTCATGGATAACTGCATTCCTTCAGCTACGCCGGCAGGTATGTTGATCGTAATGATCTCTTCATCACGCATAACACCCTCACCGTCACATTGAGCACATTTTTTAGTGATGATCTTTCCTTCACCGCCACAAGTCGGACAGGTAGACTGTGTCTGCATCTGACCCAGAATTGTATTGGCAATACGGGTAACGACACCACTGCCATGGCAAGTCTCACAAGTCTTGGAGCTGTGGTCGTCTTCTGCTCCGCTACCGTGACATTTGCTACAAGGTACATATTTCTTAACCTTTATCTTCTTCTCTACTCCGTTAGCGATCTCTTTCAGATTCAGTTTTACCTTCACACGCAAATCTGATCCGCGGTTCACACGACGACCGCCACGTGAGCCTCCGCCAAAACCACCGAAACCGCCAAAGCCACCAAAATGTCCTCCAAAGATGTCTCCGAACTGAGAGAAGATATCTTCCATTGACATTCCGGCTCCACCAAAGCCACCTCCCTGGGATGCACCTCCTACTCCGGCATGCCCGAACTGGTCATAGCGCTGACGTTTCTGAGGATCACTCAATACGTCGTACGCTTCGGCAGCTTCCTTGAAGTTTTCTTCTGCCTGTTTGTCACCGGGGTTCTTGTCCGGGTGGAATTGGATTGCTTTCTTTCGATATGCTTTCTTAATTTCTTCTACTGTGGCGGTTTTTGACACCTCCAGCACTTCGTAATAATCTCTTTTAGCCATCTTTGTATTGTTGTTATTTGCCCTCTAGCATGTTGCTTATTCTCCTACTACTACTTTTGCGTGACGAAGCACTCTGTCATTTAAAGTATATCCGGTCTGTACACAATCCAGGATTTTACCCTTCATGCCAGGTTCCGGAGCAGGAATAGTAGCTACAGCTTCAAACATTTCGGTGTCGAAAGGTTGGCCTACCGCTTCAATAGCTTTCACTCCCTGCTGGGCCAGATAAGCCATAAATTTGGAATAGATAAGTTCTACCCCTTCTTTCACGGCTTCCACATCATCCGAGTTACGGATATTCTGTAATGCACGTTCGAAATCATCGACTACAGGAAGTAAGTTTTTCAGGGCTGCCTCACCACCGTTCTTAATCAGGTCTGCTTTTTCACGCAGGGTACGTTTGCGGTAATTATCAAATTCTGCCATCAGGCGAAGATGAGAGTCGTTCAATTCGTTATACTTCTTTTTCAACTCATCCAGCTCTTCGGTCACATTGTCAGTTTGCGCACATTCTTCTGCCGCATTTTCCTGTTCCTGCTGCAAATTTGTCGCTTCTTCGTTGTTCTGACATTCATTCTTTTCAGCCGTTTCCTTCTTTCCGTTAAAATTCATCTTGCTCATAACTATCTTAATTTTTTTATTATTACCTAATTGTCAGCATAATACGACAACTTTCATCTACTAACACTTTGGATGCAGAAAAAGTTATCCTTACGATCATACACCGGAATAACATCAAATATGCTGCCAACTATTCATACTCAACAAAAATATCTTTACCTTTGCCTATAGATTTAGGTATAAACAGGTATTATTAATACTATAATAGAATTACTGGCATTATGAAAAGAATTGTTTTATCCATATTATTGTTATTTGCATTCTTAACCGGTTATGCACAGAACCGTAGCGCGTCAATCTGTAGATTAGGATTCACATATGATATCAGCCAAAGTAACAACTGGGGAAAGTTCAAACCTGTCATTACAGGAGTTATCCCTTATTCTTCGGCAGAACTTGCAGGAATTAAGCAAGGTGATATTGTAGAAGCGATAGACGGGGTGCAGTCGGCAGAAGTTTCTCCTCAGGAGATAGCCCAGTTACTGAATCCTGCCGGTAAAAATGAAGTGATACTAACCATCTCCAATCTTTCCATCCCGACCAAACAGGTAATGGTTAAGAAGGATTGCAAGAAGGTCAACTCGATCACTGAAGACCAGTTGGCTTCGGCTTTCTCCATGTACAGTCTGGAGACTACCAGCGAGCGCACTTTTACCTGTCCGTTCAAGACAGTGGTGACACCCGATTCTATAAGCTTCGGCAAATTCAAGACATTTGCTTTCGCAGCGATAGATGAGAACAACCGTAAACTGGAAAGTGCCATCAATGATTGCATCGAGAAAGAAATGACTAAAAAAGGACTGGTGCTGGATATCGCACAACCGGATATTCTGATACAGACATTCTACTTCTTCGATAAGAATCCGAACTTCAAAGGAGCCAATAAGATCCAGATAGAGAAAGAGCCTACTTTCCGTTATAATTTTACTCAGAGTAAGATGGATTCTTTCCCGTTCCTGGGTAATTCGGCGGCAGAGGCTGAAGCAGAATACCTGTTACAATTCGGTTTCCGAATGATCGACCAGGCATTTGTTCCGGGTCGCATCCTTTGGGAATGCGAGGCGAACGAATTGCTGGAAGATTCCTACAAGCTGGAAGAATATGCCCGTATCCATGTGCCGCTGATGCTGATGCAATATCCGTATGTAAAATATGGTCGCAATGTACAATATAAGGTAAACCAGAAGACTTATAATTACACCGGGATCAGTTATGACATCGACCGTCTGGAACTCATCACGGATGTAGACCGCAATTCGCCGGCTTACGTATCAGGACTTCGTCCGCGTGACGTGATCGAAAAGATCAATGACAACAAAATGAATTATTCCGCCGAAGAATTTACAGCAGGCTATAAGAACTTCATTTCCAAAACAATGAAATTCCGCGATCCTAAAACACAATTCACGGACGCAAACGGCTTCAAACGCTGTATGTTCTGGGATACATTCCAATACCCTCAGGTTGCCGACGCTCTACAAAAGTCAGGCAATGTAGGAGGTTTCTCCTACCTATATTATTATGCTCCTTATATCAACCCGACCGGCAACAATGCCTGTACGTTTGAAATTAAACGGGGCAAAAACAAAATGGAAATGATCGTCCGCCCTACTATCCGCAGAGAGATTACGGTGGAGATAAAATAAAGCATATAAATAAACGTGATATACCCACAAAACTTTGAACAGAAAACGGGGTTCGATAAAGTACGCCGTTTAATTTCCGATAAATGTTTAAGCCCGCTGGGACAAGAGCGGGTTGCAGAGATGGAATTCTCTGCCGACTATACAACCGTTATTGAACGTCTGGAACAGACAGATGAGTTTGTCCGTATCCTGCATGGAGAGGTAGAGTTTCCTGCCAGTTTCTTTTTCGATGTCCGTTATTCGTTGAAACGGATACGCCCGGAAGGAACCTGGCTGGACGAAAAGGAATTGTTCGACCTGAAACGTTCGCTACAGACAATCAACGATATTGTCCGTTTCTTCCGGACGGAAGAGGATGAAGAAATAGCTTATCCGGCTTTGACAGCGCTGGCTGGTGACATTCTTGTTTTCCCCCAGTTGATCGGAAAAATAGATTCTATCCTCGACAAGTTCGGGAAAGTAAAAGACAATGCGTCTCCTACCCTGGCACAGATCAGAAAAGAAATTTCATCCACGATGAGCGGTATTTCCCGCAGCCTGCAATCCATCCTGCGGAATGCACAGTCGGAAGGCGTAGTAGACAAAGATGTCACCCCGACCATGCGCGACGGTCGTCTGATGATTCCCGTAGCCCCAGCTTTTAAGAGAAAGATAAAAGGTATCGTACACGACGAATCGGCCAGTGGAAAGACAGTTTTCATTGAACCGGAAGTTGTTGTGGAAGCCAACAACCGGGTGCGTGAGCTGGAAGGTGACGAACGCCGAGAGATCATGAAGATCCTGACGGAGTTTACCAATATTGTACGCCCGATGGTGCCGGATATCCTGCAATCATATGAGTTTATGGCGGATATTGATTTTATCCGTGCCAAAGCGCTCTTTGCCGAACAGGTAAAAGGGATCAAGCCGGTTGTGGAGAATGTACAACAGGTGGATTGGGCGCGTGCCGTTCATCCGCTGCTTTACCTGTCATTGCAGAAACAAAACAAGCAAGTCATACCACTCGATATCACACTCGATGAAAAGAAGCGTATCCTGATTATTTCAGGACCGAACGCCGGAGGTAAATCAGTCTGTCTGAAAACGGTCGGACTGCTACAATATATGATGCAATGCGGATTATTGATTCCATTGCACGAAAGTTCACGCACCGGTATATTCTCCAGTATTTTTATTGATATCGGTGACGAGCAAAGTATTGAGAACGACTTGAGTACTTATAGCTCCCATCTGACCAACATGAAGTATTTCGTCAGAAACTGTAACGAAAAGACAATCATACTGATCGATGAGTTCGGTAGCGGTACGGAACCCCAGATAGGTGGTGCCATTGCCGAGGCTTTGCTAGACCGTTTCAACCGGAACCGCAGTTTCGGTGTAATTACGACGCACTATCAGAATCTGAAGCATTTTGCCGAAGATACGGAAGGCATCGTAAACGGCGCCATGTTGTATGACCGCCATCTGATGCAGCCGTTATTCAAATTGTCTATCGGGAATCCGGGGAGCTCGTTTGCTGTCGAAATTGCACGAAAGATCGGTTTACCGGAAGATGTGATAGCAGACGCCTCTGCCAAAGTCGGCTCCGATTATATCGATATGGACAAATACCTGCAAGATATTGTCCGCGATAAACGTTACTGGGAAAGCAAACGGCAGAATATCCGCCAGCAGGAAAAGAAACTGGAAGATATCACCTCCCGTTACGAAAAAGATCTGGAAGAGGTAAACAGGCAACGAAAGGAGATCATGCGCGAAGCGAAAGCCGAAGCGCAACGAATACTGGCCGAAGCTAATGCCAGGATCGAGAATACGGTTCGTGAAATCAAGGAAGCACAAGCAGAAAAGGAACAGACCAAACTTGCCCGTAAAGCGTTGGAAGAGTTTAAGGCCTCTGTCGAATCGGCCGGAGAAGAAGATGACAAGATCGCCCGCAAGATGGCGAAGTTGCAGGAACGGAAAGAGCGTAAAAAGCAAAAACAGAATACACCTGCCGCCAAACAGACATTCAACCGCGATGTGATCGAAGTGGGCGACAATGTCCGCCTGAAAGGACAGGTTTCTGCCGGAACAGTTATGGAACTTCAGGGCAAACAGGCGGTCGTAGCATTCGGCATGATTAAAAGTACGGTTAAACTGGAACAACTGGAGAAAGTCAGCAAAGGACAGATCAAGAAGGGAATCCAGAAAAGTACATTTGTCAGCTCGGATACGACCGACCATATGCACGAGAAGAAATTGAACTTTAAGCAGGAAATAGATGTTAGAGGTATGAGAGGCGATGAAGCACTGCAAACTGTCACCTATTTCATTGATGATGCCATCCAGGTCGGAGCATCGAGGGTGCGTATCCTGCATGGCACGGGTACAGGGATCCTGCGGCAACTGATACGCGACTATCTGCATTCAGTTCCCGGTGTCCGCCATTATCACGATGAGCATGTTCAACTGGGAGGTGCAGGCATCACTGTTGTGGAACTGGATTAAACAAGGGTATCTATGAGACGAAAAGAAGCTACACATGTGCACAGAAAAAGACATATTTCTAACCGGCATCTGTCGGATAAGTATTATTATGCCGGTGAGCATGAGACTGTAACCGACATTCGTCTCACCCAATACAATGCCGATGTACTCCATACGGCTGAAGTAAAAAAGGGTACTTCTTCTTTCGGCAAGCTGGTCGATCCGAACAAAATAAACTGGTTTCAGGTAAGCGGGCTGACCGACTCCGATACCATTACGCGTATCGTAAAAGAGTTTGGCCTGCACAATCTGGATGCCAAGGATATACTGACACCTCAGCATGTCGTAAAGATCGAGGAATATGCGAACCATGTGCTCATTATCCTGAATTCCAGCTATTATGATGCCAATATGGAGATACATTCCGAGCATATCAGCTTGTTGGTCACCGGAAATGTAGTCATCACTTTCACTGAAAGTAATAATCCGGTATTCGCCAACACAATGAAAGCGCTGGAATCCGATATGCTGAACCTGCGAAAAAAAGGCAGCGGACTGCTGCTTGCTTTCCTGCTGAATACGATCATTGCCAATCTGGTGGAAACGGCCTCCAAAGTTGAAGAAATGCTGGAAGATATCGAAGAGACACTGCTCGACATCAAAAGCGACCAGGGAAACATGGGTTCGATGATCCAGCAACGCCGGCATGAATATATGCTTATCCGCAAAAACAGCCAGCCATTGAAGGAACAGTTCCCCAAACTACTGCGTACGGAGAACGGAATAATCAGTCCCGATATGCTTCCGATCTACAACGACCTTGCCGACCAGTTACAATTCGTTATCCAGACAACAGAAAGTTGCCGGGAAATCATTTCTTCATTGGTGGACCTTTATATTTCCAACAATGACCTGCGAATGAATGCGATCATGAAACGGTTGACGGTCGTATCTACCCTGTTCATCCCGCTGACATTCCTGGTCGGCGTATGGGGTATGAACTTCAAGCTGATGCCCGAACTGGACTGGAGATATGGCTATGGTATTGCCTGGGGAATCATGTTCCTCACAGGCATACTAACCTGGATTTATATGCGAAAAAAAGACTGGTTCTAAATCCCGTAATTCCTTTTGAACTGGTAATAAGTATTTCTGGACACGTTGAAATGCTTGCAGATCATGACAACAGTGTCCCCTCTTTCAAGCATGTTCATCACTTCATCTTTGTTGGCATCCAGCAAAGATTGCTTGGCATCCGTTCCTTTCGGACGTCCCAATTGCAAGCCCTCCTTCTCTTTCTTATGGTTCAACGCCTCTTTCGTACGGACAGACATCAGGTTGTGTTCTATCTCCGAAACCAGATTACAGGTGGTCGATACTACCTCCGTATTCAGGCTGTCATCCAAAAGATAACGGTCATTTATACTATATACATGAACCCCCAGGGTCATACATTTACTCAAAAGGGTCATTACTTCGGACAAGGTACGACCAAACCGGGCAATATCCGTTATAATAACTTTATCACCTTTTTTCATTCTGTCCAACACACGGAACAGAGTCGGTTCACTCTCCTTTCTTTTTCCGTCTACTATATCAGTGATCCATTTACTGATTTCCAAACCATTTGCTGACGCATAACGAGTAATTTCATCTTTCTGTCTTTCAAGATGTTGCTTGTCAATAGTTACTCTCAAATAAGCTATTACCATAAAACTTCTGCTACTTACTATTTTGAATGTGCAAAATACATTTTCGTTTACGCGGTGAAGATACAATAAAGTAATGACAGGTCATACATTATTTCCCGTTTCCTCGCATAAAAAAACGCTAAAAAGAGAAGTATAGCAATTTAAAAAACAAGGCGTTACACATAATGCTAAACTTTCCCTTTTATTTAAAGAAAATGTTATTGAAAACAAGATGAAACATTCTTTAATAAGCGCTGCATACATTTTATGTTTATATCCGGTAAAACAATCGTATCTTTGCGTTCATGAAGAAATATCTTTTAGTCATACTAACGTTCCTGTATCTCGGGGTTTCCAGCGGAATAATCCTGAATATCCATCATTGCATGGGTAAGATAGTGGAAGTTGACCTGTGGCAAAATGATATATGCCCTTCATGCAAGGAGAAGAAACAAACACATCATTGCTGTTCTACAGATACGCAGTTGGTGAAGATGACAGTCGACCAGAATATCGACCAGATACCGGTGATAGATTATACTCCGGTTGCTTTGTCCTTGCTGTTCGATATAAATGACCTGTTGGTCCTCTCCGAAACGGACGGCTCAACTCTATTCAATCCTTTTTATAATACCCCACCCGACGAATGTAGTGGTACAGAACTATGCATTCGAAACTGTTCTTTTCTGATTTAGTGAATGCCGGCTACCTGTCGGTAGTCTCTTTTGTTCACATTCCATAAACAAAAAAAGATTATAATCTGTTCCTTTTGTGTAACACGAGAGGAAACTTCATATGCATAGGCATTCTTTGGAAAACAATGTTTGCCCGTTCTAAGAAGTTGTATGCAGCAAATAAATCCATCAGAATAAAAAAACAGTACTCTATGCTAAATAAAATAATCTGTTATTTCCTTGAGAACAGGGTGATAACCATGCTATTATTACTATTGGTCGTTGTCTGGGGAATATCCACATCTCCTTTCAACTGGCACGGTGGTATCATACCCCGTAATCCAATCCCGGTGGATGCCATTCCCGATATAGGCGACAACCAACAGATTGTCGCTACCGAATGGATGGGACGGTCTCCCAAAGACATACAAGACCAAATCACTTATCCGCTGACAACTTCCCTACTGGGAATACCTGGGGTTAAAAGTATCCGGAGCAGTTCCATGTTCGGAATGTCATTCATTTATATCATTTTTGATGACAATATAGAATTTTACTGGAGCCGTTCACGTATCCTGGAGAAGTTGAATTCCCTGCCTTCCGGCACATTGCCGGAAGGTGTACAGCCAGCCCTCGGGCCTGATGCAACGGCTTTGGGACAAATATATTGGTATACGCTGGAAGGTAGAAATCCGGAAACGGGTAAACCCACCGGAGGCTGGAATGCCGAAGAGTTACGCACGATACAGGACTTCTACATCAAATATAGCCTTTCGGCTGCCGAAGGAGTATCGGAAGTGGCTTCTGCCGGAGGTTTTGTAAAGGAATATCAAATCGAATTGAATCCGGATGCCATGCGGCTTTCAATATATCGGTTATGGATATTATGAACGCCGTCAAGAAAAGTAACCTCGATATCGGTGCGGAAACGATGGAGATAAACAAAGTAGAATATCTGATCCGGGGATTGGGATATATTAAAGATGTATCCGACCTGGAAAAGGCTGTCGTCACTGTGCGCGACGGTGTTCCAGTCCGTATTTCAGATGTTGCTTTCGTAAATATAGGCCCGGGAACACGTCGGGGCGGACTGGATAAGGAAGGTATCGAAGCTGTCGGCGGAGTGGTTATCGCCCGTTACGGTGCTAATCCGCTGGAGGTGATTGACAATGTTAAGACGAAAATAAAAGAAATTGAAGCCGGACTTCCCCAAAAGACATTGGAGGACGGGACAGTTTCGAAAGTAACCGTTGTTCCGTTTTACGACCGTACCAACCTGATAAAAGAGACAATCGGGACACTGGAGACTTCACTTTCGCATGAAATATTGATTTGTATCATTGTAATTATCGTACTGGTACTGAACCTGCGTGCCTCGGTCATCATTGCCAGCATGTTGCCGATAGCCGTACTGGCGACTTTCATCCTCATGAAATATACCGGGATAGAGGCAAATATTGTCGCATTATCGGGTATTGCGATAGCAATCGGAGTCATGGTCGATGTCGGGGTTGTTTTTGTGGAAAGTATTATCCGGTATATGGAGATGCCGGAGAACAAAGACATTAAAAGAGGTAAAGCCTTCGTAAGCCTTATTTACAAAGCAGTAAGTGAAGTGTCCGGTGCCATCGCGACGGCGATGATAACAACCATTGTCAGTTTCCTGCCGGTCTTTGCGATGGAGGCACAGGAAGGGAAGATGTTTTCTCCCCTCGCCTATACAAAAACATATGCGCTGGCTTCCGCTTTTATTTTGGGGTTAATAATATTACCTACGCTCTCTTATCTGCTGTTCTCCGTCAGGATAAATTCAAAAATGATACGGAAGGTGGCTAATTATTTGTTAGTTGTAGCAGGTATCGTATTACTGGTTATCTATGGAGCATACCGGCACTGGGACTTACGGCTGTCGGTGTGAATAACCTGCTCGCTTCTTATTGGAAGAATCCCCAAATGAGTACCTATATCAATATAGGCATTACGCTGCTGGTTGCTATTTATTACCTGTCGGAAGAATGGTTGCCGATGGGACCGCAAGCCGGATTATCCGCCAATATATTATTTGTTGCTGCCTGTATCCTTATTATTTTATCTCTTCTGTGGATATTGGTTATTTACTATGAAAAGATACTGAGATGGTGCCTCAGCCACCGCTGGCAGTTTATGATTATCCCTGCCGCTACCATCGTATTCGGTTTTATGATTTGGAGAAAAATCGGCGAAGAGTTTATGCCCAGCCTGAACGAAGGCTCCTTCCTGCTGATGCCGACCAGTATGCCCCATACCGGGATTGCACAGAACCTGGATTATATCGAAGCACTGGATAAACGTCTGGCGGCTATTCCCGAAGTAGAGACAGCCATCGGGAAATGGGGACGTGTCAACTCGGCTCTCGACCCGGCTCCGGCACAGATGTTTGAAAACACCATCAATTATCGTCCGGAATATATATTGAATGAAGACGGACAGCGCGAACGGTTCAAGGTAAACGGGAAAGGAGAATATCTTTTAAAAGACGGCGGTACTTATAATCCAGCCGACGGTTTCCGGCTTATCCCCCGCGACAGCCTGATACCTGACCGGAAGGGAGATTATTTCCGTCAATGGCGTCCGGAAATTAAAAACACAGACGATATCTGGCAGCAGATTGTGAATGTCACCCATTTACCGGGTTTGACCTCCGCTCCTAAATTACAGCCGATAGAGGCACGTCTGGTCATGCTTTCCACCGGGATGCGTGCCCCGATGGGACTAAAGATATATGGTCCGGACCTGGAGACAATCGAGCAAAGCGGAAAAGCGATAGAACAGGCATTGAAAGAAGTTCCTTCGGTTATCCCATCTTCCGTCTTCTACGACAGGGCAGTCGGCGCCCCTTATCTGGAAATAAAGTTGAACAGGGATAATATGGCCCGCTACGGAGTAAATGTAGAAGACTTACAGGAGATATTGAGTGCTGCTGTCGGTGGAATGGTATTGACCACTACGGTCGAAGGCAGGGAACGTTTCCCGGTCCGTCTCCGTTATGCACGTGAACTGCGGGATAATCCGGAGGCTTTATCCATGTTACTGGTTCCTACCGCTACCGGCGCACAGATTCCATTGAAAGAACTGGCGGATATCGACTATACCCGGGGAGCACAGATGATTCAAAGTGAGAATACGTTTCTGGTCGGTTATGTCATATTCGACAAAACATCCGGCAAAGCCGAAGTAGATGTAGTAAAAGAAGCGACACGCGTACTGGACCAAAAGATAAAAGACGGAGAGTTGACTTTGGCAAAAGGCGTCTCCTATAAATTCGCCGGCAATTACGAACAACAGGAACGAGCCACCCAGCGGTTGGCGATTGTTGTTCCATTGGCATTGCTAATCGTTTTACTGGTACTCTATTTCCAGTTTAAAACAGTAATAGCTTCCCTCATCCACTTCTCCGGCGTATTTGTCGCTTTTGCTGGAGGTTTTATCCTGCTTTGGTTGTACGGGCAGGATTGGTTCATGAACTTTTCCGTAGGGGGAGAAAACATGAGAGACCTTTTCCAGATGCATACAATCAACCTGAGCGTCGCTGTCTGGGTCGGCTTTATCGCCCTGTTCGGAGTCGCAACCGATGATGGCGTGCTGATGGGGACATACATCCACCAGACTTTCCTGCAACAGAATCCGACTACTAAAGAAGCGATACGGGAAGCAGTCGTTACAGCCGGACTCAAACGTGTACGTCCTGCCGCCATGACGACGGCAACAACATTAATCGCCTTACTGCCGGTACTGACTTCTACCGGAAAGGGAGCCGATATCATGGTACCGATGGCAATACCCACTTTCGGAGGTATGCTGATACAATCTATGACTATGTTCGTAGTCCCTGTGCTGCAATGCTGGTGGCGCGAAAGTGTGATTAAGAAAGAGCAAAAGAAACAGAACATTGAAATAAATACAAGCGATGAGAAATAAGATAAAAGTACAAGCATATATAACAGGAATAGTCCTGCAGCTCGGTTTCCTTCCGGCATTTTCACAGCAGGCAGACAGCCTGTCGTGGTATCTGGAGACAGCCGCACGCAACAACCCGTTGGTAAACTCCAACTTTGCCCTCTATAAGGCTTCACTGGAAAAGATTCCACAGGCAGGAGCTTACGAAGACCCGGAACTGGATATCGGTGTTTTTGTCAAACCGATGGAGACACTGAGCGGTAAACAGATTGCCGACTTTACCCTGATGCAGATGTTCCCCTGGTTCGGAACGCGTAAAGCGGCCCGCAATGAGGCGACCGAAATGTCACGCATGGCCTACGAGCAATTCCGTGAAGCCAGGAACAATCTGTTTTATGAAGTAAAGAGCCAGTGGTACCAGTTATGTAACCTCAACGAACAATATAAAAACACGCAAGCTAATCTTGCTTTATTGGAACAATTGGAAAAATTGGCACTCAACCGTTATTCCGCACCGTCAGCCAATGCACCCGCCTCCACAGTTACCCCCATTACAGGCAATGCAGTTACTCCCCCCGCTTCCAATGGAAGCAGTATGGATAACATGGGAGGAATGGGAAGCGGCACCCAAGCAGCTCCACAAGGTAGTCCGGCTGGCAATTCCTCTATGCTGGAAATGGCTTCCGGTCCTATGGGAAGTTCTATGGGTACCGGCAGTTCTTCAGGCACCATGTCGGACGTACTGCGCATACAGATAGAAAAAGCGGAACTTCAGAATAATCTGGAGCTCATAGTCTCCAACAGAACGGCAGCCGAAGCACGTTTCAATGCCCTGTTAAACCGCAGACAAGATATGAAGGTTGCTGTTCCCGATTCTTTGCAACAACTGCATTTCCTGATTGACGACCAGGCTATGACCGACAGTATCATGATAGCCAACCCAATGTTATCGATGCTCGAAGCCGAAGCGAATGCCTACCGGGCAAAAGCAGAGATGGATAAAAAGATGAGTTATCCGATGTTTGGAATCGGCCTGCAATATTCACTGGTCGGAAAATCGAATAACAATATGGCTATGGATAACATGAACGGTATGGATATGGTCATGCCTATGTTTAAAATCAGTATTCCAATCTTTCGTAAAAAGTATCAGGCACAACAAAAGGAAAGCCGGCACTACCGCCAGGCAAGCGAACTGAAATACGAAAATACGCTGAATCAGCTGCAATCCGAATACCAGACGGTTAAACAACAGTTGGCGGATGCATCCCGGAAAATAGCTCTTTATCAAAAGCAGCAGGAGTTGTCATTATCCACCTGGCAACTGATTGTTCGGGAATTTTCCGCCGGAACAACCAGTCTGACAGATGTCATACAGGTAGAACGCCAGCTTTTGGATTACCGCCTCAAGAAAAGCGAAGCTATTGCGGAATACAATACAAGGATAGCCGGCATGGAAAAATTAGTAGCAACCTCAATAAACGAATAAAGACATGAAAAAGATAAAAGAATGGTTTAAAACCAAACAAGTACAATATATCCTGTTTGTAATGGCCGGTTTATTTCTGGGCTGGTTATTCTTCAGTCCGTCCTCCACAACACCCCAGGTAAACGACGAACACCATAGCCATGACAGCATTGCGGAACACCCCCACAGTCATGACCTGCAACAGGATGAAAACGGCGTATGGACCTGCTCCATGCATCCTCAAATCAAACAGGATAAACCGGGAAAATGCCCGATATGCGGTATGGACCTGATTCCTTTACGCAAAAGCGGTAATAGCCACGAGAATATAGACCCTTCCGCCATCCAGTTATCGGAAGAGGCAATAGCACTGGCTAATGTGCAAACCTCACGTGTCAGCAAAGAAAACCCGGTTAAGGAAGTGCGCCTGTACGGTAAAATAGCACCGGACGAACGGAGCCTGCAATCGCAAACCGCCCATGTGGGAGGCCGCATAGAAAGTCTGGCCGTCGATTTTACCGGCGAAACGGTCCGTGCCGGACAAACGCTGGTCACCCTATACTCGCCGGATTTATTTACGGCACAACAGGAATTACTGGAAGCTATCAAAATGCAGCAACCCGCCTTAATCAAAGCTGCCCGCGAGAAACTGCAACTCTGGAAGATGACGGATGCTCAGATAGCGGCTATCGAACAATCCGGCACCACCTCTCCTACTGTAGAGATTAAATCGAATACAAGCGGTATCGTTATGTCAAAGCGGGTCAGCCAGGGGGATTATGTTTCGCAGGGAGCCGTATTATTCGATGTTGCCAACCTTTCAAAGGTATGGGCCATGTTCGATGCCTATGAAACAGACCTGCCCTTCCTGAGTAAAGGAGATCCGGTCTCATTCACCATGCAGGCATTCCCCGGCAAAGTATTTAAAGGGCGTATTGCCTTTATCGATCCGATTGTCAATCCGACCAGCCGTACCTCCCGGGTTCGTGTCGAAGTAGCAAATCCGGGTATGGAACTGAAACCGGAGATGTATGCGACAGCCATCGTCGACGCTCCTCTGAAAGGATATAAAGATCAGATTGTCGTTCCCCAGACAGCCGTACTCTGGACAGGCAAGCGGTCTATCGTTTACGTCAAACAACCGGACATGTCTACCCCGACATTCCAAATGCGTGAAGTGGAACTGGGTCCGTCGTTAGGCAATGCCTATGTGATACTGAAAGGACTTTCGGATGGAGAAGAAATTGTAACCACTGGCGTTTTCTCTATCGACGCCAGTGCACAGCTGGAAGGAAAAACATCTATGATGAATAATGACGGAAACACGGCTCACCCGATGACCGGACATGAAGGGCACCAGATGCATGGAGCAACGACAGCTAAAAGTGAGCATGTTATGTTCGGAGTAAAAGGAGCCTGCGACATGTGCAAGCAACGAATTGAAGATGCCGCCAAAAGTGTAAAAGGAGTCACTTCCGCCTCATGGGATAAAGAAGCGCAAATGGTCCATCTGCAATTCAATCCAGAACAGACCTCTGCTGATGCCATTGCCAAAGCGATAGCCAAAGCCGGGCACGACAACGATAAGTATAAAGCAGACGACAGTGTTTACAACAAGCTCCCGGCTTGCTGCAAGTACCGTCAATAGAAGAGTGAAGCGCAAACAAAAAGGGCTACAATTCATTTTGTATCCCTTTCCCGTTTGCGCTTCAAAAATTATCCTCTTCCTATCAATAATACGTCTCTGTTAGCGGAATATTTACTTCGACAGATAGTGCCCCACTGCCATCACTACAAAAACGTACTTTGTTTTCCCGGGCCAACCAACCCAATGCGAGAAAAATAACAGACTCCTTACAATGAGTCATCTCTCCAATCTTTCTGATAGACATGTTACCTCTCTCTGCGAGCAAGCGCCAGATCTGACCAGCACTTGAACCAACGTCATTCTTATTCATAACACTCCATTTTTTGATATGTGACCTAAAACTAATAATAATGGATCAAACGGACATGTTCCATTTGACTCCTATATTAGTTACTTATACCATTATTACTCAACTTTCGCACAAAACAAATGACTTTGCTTTATAAATGAAACAACCTTGACACTAAAAATGTTTCACAAAAACCATACTTATTCAATATAAATTGAAAGACAAATAACCTTTAGGCTTACAATCAGCAACTTCCGTCATTCATTTTTCTGATAAAAAGAATTGTAGGAAACCGTAAACAAAGCCTTTCCCTAAACTGTTTGAATTATATAGAATCAAATAAAACAATTAGGCGATATGGACGATTATGAATTAATTGATAACGAAGAGAGACACCAATACGAATTTCACATTGGCAAATACGTTCCGAAAATTGAGTATATAAAAACCAAGAACGGCGAGATATACCTTACACACACCGAAGTGCCCGTAGCCCTCGAAGGGAAAGGTGTCGGCAGCAGCTGGCTGAAAAAGTGCTGAAGGATATAGAAAAACAAGAATTGCGTCTGGTTCCGTTGTGTCCCTTCGTTGCCGGATACATCCAAAAGCATCCGGACTGGCGGCGCATAGTAATGAGAGGTATTAACATAGGATAAAGCGATATAGATATGGGGAAAAAAATTGAATATTCAAACGGCGAACTGACAATTATATGGCAGCCTGACCTTTGTCAGCATTCGGGTATTTGTGTAAAAACATTGCCACAGGTATATAACCCCAAGGAAAGACCCTGGGTTAAAATAGAAAATGCAACCACTGATGAATTGATCGCACAGATCAACAAATGCCCGTCGGGAGCGCTTAGTTACAGGCTTAATAAAAAAGAAGAAGAATAGGTAAATAAATAAATGCTATAACTTAATTACTGACTTCCGTCGGGCTCGTTCACAGGCCGGCGGAAGTTTTTTATTTGAGGCGGCCTTCTATCCCTAACTGGTAAAGGAATAATCCCCAGTTTTCTTCACGTATTTCTGTGTTCAACCGGACTTGCTCCACATTGATATTTACCGGATAACTGTCATTCAGATAGTATTTATCCTCAGCAGTATCATGATACAACACCAGGTCGTTATAAACCGTACTCACACTCGCCATCACATCGGAGACATTGGTCGCCGTAAACAACTCCGTATCGGCCAATATAACAAGTATCTTTTCATACTGCTCCAGCTTTTCCTTAAATGACGAATGGTCGTAGAACCTGATTTCTTTCGTATCTCTGTTAAACCATTTTATATCGTTTCCTGTAAAAAGGATTTCATTTCCTAAAGGCAGGTTATAAACCTTATGACCTAAACCGACCACAACTATTTCAGAGTTTTCATTCAGCGTGCCGTCATTCTCACAGCCGGCAAACGTCAGCAATAAGAACAAAAATGATATGAAGTAACATAACTTTTTCATCAGACTATCATTTAGACTACTGTATCTGCACGGAATAAATTCAGGAACAGAGAAATAGCAGTCTCAAAATTAGCATTTTAAATTGGATGCACAAATCATTCCGGAAGAAAAAGTGAACCTGTCAGGGCATGGCATTATAGTAACGCCAGGTATCATCACGTTTACAGTTCCTCCGCTTATTCCTCTCCTTTTTCGAAAATATCCATGTCAATATATCGTCCAGAGAAAAATAGAGTTTGACGGACCCACCCACGGTTCCCCGCTTCTGTCCGTCTTTTACCACATCTGAAGAATACAGGTTCCTCCCTCCTGCCGCAGCCGTTACCGGCAGCTTGCCTACCTGTATCTCTTTTTTGTCGATAAGCCGTGTGGGAGGAGGCGTATAGGCTTCTTTGTTTATTTTCGGAATTGTATCCAGTTCCATCTTATAGAGACGGTAAACACTTGGAGGCATCGACTTATAATCCACGTTATTATGTATGCTATCCGTATCTGCATGCAAATATTCGGAGAAATCTTTCAGGAGAGGCAACTCAGAGGGGGCTTCCAGTATCTGCTGTCCGGGTTCATCTTCCATATGGATCAATTTACCTTCGCGGATAGCTTTCTGAAACTCCGGATTAATGCGTATCGTATCCTTTCCGGATAAAACACGGGACAACCACACCGAATCTTCTTCACTCCAATGCTGTGCATAGAGCTGAACCGGCAAAATACCTGTCAACATCAGAATAAGTAAACACTGCTTCAACTTCATACTATAGAAACGGTGAAAAGACAATTTTACTGCATGATAAGAACAGCCATTAAGCAGAAAAATATTTGTTTACCGGTGATGAACTTTGTAAACTTCGCGAATATTCATACTTTTACTGCCGGTTTCAGAACTGTTTGTCACAAGGGCGAAATATTTATAAACTACAATATATTATTTATGAAAAAGATTATCAGCTTATTTTTAGCAGCTACCGCATTTGCCTGTACACAGGAGCAAAGCGTAGATGTAACGGTTACGAACCCGTCTGCCATCGACCGTTCAAAGGAGGTCACAGAAATTTCAATGGATGCCATTGCCAAACTGAATGGCGAATCTTTCATCATTTCCGACAATAACGGGACACAGGTTCCTTATCAGATCACATACGACAAGAAAATTATTTTCCCTGTTGATGTGAACGCAAACAGCAGTGTTACTTATAAGATCAAACCGGGCACTCCCGAGGCTTTCACCACAGTTGCCTGCGGTAAGTTCTATCCGGAACGTGTGGACGATATTGCCTGGGAAAACGACCGTATCGCTTTCCGTACCTATGGTCCGGCTTTGCAAGCTACCGGCGAACAGGCTTTCGGATATGATATCTGGACTAAATGTGTTTCCGAACCGGTTGTAGACATGCGTTATAAGACTGAACTGGACCCGGAATCGAGAGCCAAAATAGCCGAACTACGCAAAACAGACAAGAAAGCAGCACAGAAACTCGCCAATTCGATTTCTTACCATATCGACCATGGTAACGGACTGGATTATTATAAAGTAGGCCCGACACTGGGTGCCGGTACTTCCGCCCTTCTTTCTAACGACTCCATCGTTTATCCGTATTGTTACAAAGACTACGAAATTCTGGATAACGGCCCGTTGCGTTTCACCGTTAAGTTGGTTTACAATCCGCTGAAAGTGAAAGAGAATGACAATATCATCGAAACACGTATACTTTCACTGGATGCCGGTTCGCAGTTGAACAAAATTACGCTTACGTTTGCCAATCTGAATGAAGCGACACCGCTTGTAACCGGTATCGTACTGCACGAACCGAGCACAGACTATCAGGCTGATGCCGCAAACGGCTACATTGCATACGCCGACCCGGAAGACCCGACAAACGGACAAATCTATATCGGAGCCGTCTTCCCTGAAAAACTGAGTGATGCGAAAGCTGTAAACTTCTCCGACGAAGAGAAAAAACAACGAGGAGCAGACGGTCATGTACTGGCTTATGCTACTTATACACCGGGCAGCGAATATACGTATTATACCGGAGCCGGATGGAGCAAATGGGGTTTCAAGAACTCTGCCGAATGGTTCAAATATATCCAGGACTTTGCTCAGAAGGTAAAACAACCGTTACAGGTTACAGTCAAGTAAAAACATATTACATGTAAATGTGCCCAATAAACCGTTCACCTTTCACCTGCTATTCATATTGCATTGTTATATGAGTAGTTACGTTCGACACAGAGGGTGAATGGTTGGTGAAAGGAGATGAATGGTTTGATTTAACCATTCACCTCCTTTTCCAGTAGAGCTTTTCCAGTAAGGAAGAATGCTTAAAGTCCTTAGCTATTAAGGTAAAAGATATAACTTGTTATCTTAACGACCTCCGTCATTAAGCTTACCGACAGTCGCCAATAAGCTTAACGACCTACGTCGATAAGCATAACGAGCACCATCGCAAAGCTATCGGATTATATCTTTCAGGTTAAAAAGAAACGACTTATGGATTAATAACTAATAGGCCGGCGGTTAGTTGGGCACTTCACGGAACAAAGGATATCTCATCCAAAGGATTCCAAAAAACCTTTTTCCAATCTTTTATACGATTGTTTTCAACCCGGATGCCTTCCTCTTCCAGTTTTTCCTGCATTGCAGTCGGCGTGCCGAAAGCATCTTTGCCGGATAATATTCCTTGACTGTTCACCACCCGGTAAGCAGGTACTCCCACTTCCGAACAACCTCCCAACACTCTGCCGACCATCCGCGACATATTCGGATAACCGATGGCACGGGCTATCGCACCATAACTGGTGGCACGTCCGTACGGAACCGTTTTCACCATCTGGTAGACAGCCCCCACAAAATCCTCTTTATCAAAATCAGACATATAATATTATAGTTTTCCTGCCAGTTCCTTCAATAAATCATCGCCACCGGCAACCGTATCTCCATTCTCATTATAAACGCCAATCAGGTAACGCCCTTTCCAAAGTACCGGGATGTCCCCGTTATAACGGTCCTTTACCAACAACGCGCCCTCTTTTAATTCATCCGCCTGTTTGGTGAAAGTCATATACTGGGCCAATATATTTTTAACCCCGGCAGAAGAACCGCCGTCCAATACAAACAACTGGAAAGCCTGCCCTTCTTTTTCATACTTCACCGTATATACGGCACGCAGAAACTCATGGCCGATAAAATTTGAAGTAATATAAGCAGCCGAATAAGGAACTTGCCCCTCCGCAGGGAATAAACGGATAACAGAAGGATAGCCGGCATCGGCATCCAACCTTCCGGCAAGCGCCTTGCCTATCGCCTGCAATTCTTCGGACACATCGCCGGATGCATTACTCCACATCTTCAAATACATATTTCCGGCAAAGAAATACAGATTCGTCTTATCTCCCTGCGCCTCTCCCCCGACAGGTAAATATGCCAGGTCGGATGAACGTTCGGCAGCATACATTCCGAAAGCATCTTCCGGTGTTGCATGGCGGTAAGCCTGTATCGTAATGTACTCGCTTCCTTTTTTATACTCCATGGAAGTCATTTCCCTGAAGTTATTCTCGATGAAAAGCGGAGCCGCCCCGTTGATGCGGTCAAAGAGATTATCCGGATTAAACACCTCCACCTCACCGGATATCTCCCAGCCGTCCACTGCCGGCAGCCACGATTTCAACTCGTCCGGTGTCTGCGCCTTTAAAGGACAGAGGGACAACAGGAAAAAGAGTAACAAATAATTGCTCTGTTTCATACGTTCGTTTTATTAAGTCAGAAATTCGTCAGGCACCTGCATCACCGGCGTTATCGCAGCAATCTTCGTCGAAACATCGAAGCCGGAAGGACATTTCACCTGGCAGGTTTCGCAATTGGAACAAATATCCGCCGAAAGATTCAGTTCTCCAAGTGTTTCCTTCGACATTCGCGAATATTTATAACCGTAAGCATACATATAAGCCCGCATAATATCAGGAATAGGAAGATGTTCAGGACATTGCGCCCGGCATTTTCCGCATTGCTGGCAATACAACATTTCCTGTCCGCAAAGGGTAGCCAGATATTCCTGGTCGCCGGCAGTCAGTTCCGGGGAGCGGGCAGCAACCAGGCATTCATCCAGTTCATCATAATTGGAGAAACCGGGGATGGCAGTCGTGATATGTTCGTTCTTCCAGGCCCATTTCAGACAAGCCTGCGCGTTAATCTTTTTCTTTCCCCCAGCGTCTTCGGTACCACCGGTCATCGTCTTCATGGCAACCAGACCGACACCGGCTTTAGCGGCACGGGCTATGGCCTCTTCCGTCTCTTTCAGATTCGACAGTTTGAAATTATAACTCAGCAAGACAACATCGTAAATACCGGCTTCAACGGCAGCATCCAGCAATTCCGGCTTGCCGGCATGAATGGAAATACCCAGGAAACGGGTTTTGCCATCCTCCTTAAACTTCTTCATGACGGCAACCACACGTTCATCCTTTATTTCTTCCACTTTGTCCAAAGCATGAGCGTAGAAAACATCGACCTGTTCCATATTCAAGCGCTTCAGACTCTGGTCAATCAATCTTTCATACGCATCTTCGAAATCATCCCTCAAAGGATAATCGAACTTTCCTTTTGTAGCAATAAAGAAGCTATCACGCGGCTTCCCGGCAAAGAACTTCCCTAGCATTTCTTCATTCTTCCCGCCCTGATAGCCATGGGCCGTATCAAAATGGAATATACCGGAATTATAGGCAGCCCTTACCACATTCGGATTGTCGGCACGCATCACACCCATACTCAGTATCGGCAGTTTTACACCTGTCCTGCCAAGCGTACGGACAGGAATCTCATTTTCATTAGCAGTCACCTGGGGAAGACCTGCAGCCCTGGCCCCCGGAATTAACATCGCGCTCACGCCGGCAGTGGCTGAAAGCCGAAAAAAATCTCTTCGATTTACATGTTTGGTTTTCATAAGATAATATATTAGTATATGTAATTGTCCGACTGAGCCTTACAAATATAGAAAGATTTATCAAAATAATTCACTTTTTCCATAGGGTATTCATTTCCTGAATGATCTTATAAGTACAAACACGATTATTCACCATTAAAACAATACAAAGATGAAAACACTGTGTAGACAATCCATCGGTTTTTTGCTGATCTTATTATTGGTGGCAGGTAGTAGTCCGTTGCAGGCGCAGGACCAGTTGGTACGTGACGATGCCGATCCGGAATTTATCACCATCAGCGGAGTTGTCAAAGACAAAAATAATAAGAAACGGCTGGAGTATGTGAACATTTCCATCCCCGGCAGTACTTCGGGTACTATCACCAACGAAGACGGGGAATTCTCTTTCAAGATAAAAGACGCTTCCCATGTGAAAGCTGTCGAAATATCCCATATCGGATACTATAATAATAAGGTAGAAGTAAGCGGCAAGAACCTCTCCGACCTGACCGTCTGGATGACGCCTTACGAGAATATGCTCGACGAGATCATCATCCATGCCAAAGAACCGCGTTACCTCGTGGAAGAGGCTATCAAGAAAATCCCGGAGAATTACAGCAAGAAAACGAATATGCTAACCGGCTTCTATCGTGAGACGGCACAGAAAGGCCGACGCTACATTAATATATCGGAAGCCGTGATCGACGTTTACAAAACGCCTTATCACGAAGCCATAGACCGCGACCGTGTACAGATATACAAAGGCCGCAAGCTATTGAGCCAGCGAAGTACCGATACGCTTGCCGTCAAACTGCTCGGCGGTCCCAACCTGTCAATCCTTTGCGACATCGTGAAGAACCCCGATGTATTGCTCGACAGGGAATGTCTGCCCTACTATCTGTTCAAAATGGAAGAATCAACGAATATCGACAACCGTCCGCAATATGTAATCAGTTTCAAGCCGCAGGTCATCATGCCGTATGCCCTGTATTACGGAAAACTTTACATAGACAAGGAACGACTCTCATTTACCCGTGCCGAATTCAACCTGAGTATGGACGACCGCAACAAAGCGACCCAGGCCATCCTCAAGAAGAAACCGTTCGGATTACGTTTCCGCCCGCTTGAAGTAGCCTATCTGGTTAACTACAAGGACCGCAACGGCGTAACTTATCTGAATTACATTCGCAACGGGGTACGTTTTAAATGTGACTGGAAACGCAAATTATTCTCTACCAACTACACGATCATCTCGGAAATGGTCGTAACGGACGGAAAGGAAGAAAACGTAACCAACATTCCGTACAAGATGGCATTTAAGGAAACACAATCGTTGTCCGACAAGGTAGAAAACTTTATGGATGAAGATTTCTGGGGAGCCTACAATATCATCGAACCTACGGAATCACTGGAAAGTGCTGTCAACAAATTAAAAAAGCAACAGAAATAAATTTCAATATCTTTTCGTACATTTGAAGGACTCTAATCATTAAGATCCACGGCATGCTGAACGATTTATTCGTACTAACAAAGATTAAAGAGGGGGACGTCAAAGCTTTCGAAGGTATCTTCCGGCTCTACTACTCCCCTCTTTGCCTCTACGCCGCCGGTATCACCGGCAGCATGGACGTCGCCGAAGAGATCGTGCAAGAGTTGTTCTACGTATTCTGGAAAGAAAAGGAGAAACTGCAAGTGTTCCGTTCCCTGAAAAGTTATCTGTACAGGGCCGTGCGCAACCAGTCTCTCCAATACTGCGAACATCAGGAGGTGCGCAACCGTTACCGGGAAAACGTATTGTCAGGTAATCAGGAAAGCAAGCCGGCCGACCCGCAGGACCAACTCGAATACAAAGAACTGGAAGCTCTGATAAACAGGACTCTCAATAAGCTGCCCGAACGCCGTTTACGCATCTTCCGGATGCAGCGTTTCGAAGGTAAGAAATACGCGGAGATAGCCTCCGCACTCTCTCTGTCCGTCAAAACAGTGGAAGCTGAAATGACCAAGGCACTTCAAACACTCAGGAAAGAAATTGAGAATTATACACAAACAGTATGACTCGTAAAGAAAGGGACAACAGAAAAACGGACCGGGCATGGGAGAATGTCTACCAACGCCTGGAAAAGGATGGCTTACTGGACCATAAGGAGAAGAGCAGTATCATCCTTATGGAGACATGCGCCGTCCTCCACTCTGGAAAATTATTTCGGCAACAGCAGCAATGCTAGTATTCTGCATTTATCTGTCTACAATTTATTTTAATCGAACAAATAAGGAAACCGACCGTAACCTGCTTACCCGGCAGAACATGGAAACAACGACACTTGCCACCACGCTTGAAGACGGTTCTATCGTCTATCTGGCAGGCAACGCCGCCATCCATTACCCGGAACATTTTCAAGCGGACAAGAGAGAGATCACCTTACAGGGAAATGCTCTTTTCGACATTGCAGGCAACCGCCAGCGTCCTTTCCTTATTGAAACCGAAGATACACGTATCGAGGTGTTGGGTACGGCGTTCAATGTAAAGAGCGATAATACCCAGCCGTTTGAACTGTCCGTACAAAGGGGAATGGTGAAGGTGACGCTGAAGCAGAACGGACAAGATGTTTACGTAAAGGCAGGTGAAACCGTCACCCTCTCTTCACGAAAGCTGGAAGTAAGCGAAACAAAAGACCACGGACAATTTGCAACCTATGTCCGGCAAATACGTTTCAAGGATGAAAGGCTGGCCGATATCCTCCGCATTATCAACCTCAATACGGGAGATATCCGTTTTCAGACAACACCGGAACTCGAGGACAGGCAACTCACCGTTACCTTCTCCGACAATTCGCCGGAATCAATGGCAGAGTTAATCTGCTTTGCCCTGAACCTGAAATGTACACGTGACAAAAATGTGATTACTTTGCATGAGAACTAACGGGATAAAAAGGATACAAGGTGAAACTGAGCGCTACATATCGTCTATTATTGATCCTCATCGGGATGCTGCTGATGACAGCTACCCCTTTGCAGGCAGATGATAAGGGCGATAAAGATGTGCTCGAACGCCTTATTCAAATTCCGCGAAGCAAGGAGACTGTTTACCAGTTACTTGGAAAGGTTTCCGAACGTTCCGGCTACCTGTTCATTTACGACAGTAAAATCATCGACAACGAACAGGTAGTAAAAATACCGGGAGGCAAATACACCATTAAAGAGGCCATCTACCATATTATCGGTAACCGTGACCTGGGTCTCCGCGTGATCGGCAATCATATCCTGATCTCCCGCCCGGTAGAACCGCTACCCGTAAAGGAGGCACTGCAACCAGCCCTTCCGGATACAGTTTCGTATTTTACCCTCGAAGGCATTCTGCGAGACAAATATACCAACGAACCGATACCGTTTGCCACAGTCAGCGTCAGCGACGACGGCTCCATCGGCAATGTCACCAACCAGGGTGGCGAGTTCAGGCTGCGTTTGCCCGACAGCCTGCGCCAGTCGCAGATCAACTTCTCGCATGTCGGCTACCTGCCTTATGCAATAGAAAGTTCACTGTTGGCAGAACGTTACAGTATGCTGACACTGGAACCGAAAGTGATTCCCATACAGGAAGTGGTTATCCGTATCGTGAATCCTTTGCGCTTGTTACGGGAAATGCAGGAACACAAAAGCCTGAACTATTCCCAGGAACCGGTCTACCAGACTACTTTCTACTGGGAAGGCATCGAGCGAAAAAACAAATTCGTCAGTCTGACGGAAGCAGTTTTTAAAATATACAAAAGTGCGTACACCAACCGTCCGGTCACCGACCAGGTTAAGCTGTTGAAGATGCGCCGTATCACCAACAATCAGGAAAAAGATACGATTATCGCAAAAATGAAGTCCGGAATCAATGCCAGCATACAGCTGGATATCATGAAGGATGCACCCGACTTCCTGCTGCCGGAAAGCGATGTGAATTATCCCTATGTCTATGCCCATTCCGACATCACGGTAATAGACGGCCGGATGGCAAACGTGATCTCTTTCGAACAACGTGATTTCATCAACAGCCCTCTCCTGAAGGGAAACCTGTATATCGATTCGGAAAACAGTGCGCTGTTGCGGGCCGAATTCGAAATACATCCTAAATATGTAAAAGATGCAGCCGGTATGCTGGTTGAAAAGAAAAGCCGTAACCTGAAAATAATCCCGCAAAAGGTTATTTACACCGTTTCCTATAAACCCTGGAACGGTACTTATCACATCAGTCATGTAAGAGGAGACCTTCATTTCAAAGTAAAAAAGAAAAAACAGCTGTTCGGCAGTTCTCCCCTTCATGTATGGTTCGAGATGGTGACATGCAAAACAGATACTTTCAATGTCAGCCGTTTTGACCGGAAAGAAACATTATCGACCCGGACAGTGTTCTCTGAAACAAAATTTAATTATGATGAAGGCTTCTGGGGTAACTTCAATGTGATTCCTCCGGAAGAAAAACTGAATGAAGCGATTGGTAAAATATCGTCAAAAATAGAAGAAACAGGTTACTAAGTGGTTAAAAATCATAAAGAGGGCCTTTTCTCAAAGGCCCTCTTTATAGGTTTTTAATAGGTATTAGTCTTTAAGGCAAAAAGATTGTTTAGGTTATCTGCATGCAAAGATGCGGGATTTTATGTTACTGAACAAATAAAAAAAGATATTATAAAACACATTTTTAAAATTATCGAAACTTATTTGCAGCTTCTTCTATTTTTTAACAATTGAACTTCACCGTTTAATTATCGGTTTGTCACGAAAACGAACATGGTTCTCCTTGATTCATAAGCAGTAATAAAATCCACCAACTGCTTATTGTTCCTGTATATCGTTTTTAGCATTCCTAAACGAAAAAATTCAACTTTCTAACACATGCAAAAATATAAATCTTTTTTTAATAAATCCTATAATACGGTATAGCTAACGGCACGGGGATTTTATGTACTTTTGCACCCGTATCGAGGTGACATTAGATACGATATATAAACGTCTTAAATTGCATAATTAAGCATGTACACTGTAATTAAAAGGATGGAGATCTCCGCAGCACATAGCCTGCGTCTCTCCTATTCCAGCAAATGTGAGAACTTGCACGGTCACAACTGGATCATCACTGTTTACTGTCGCTCGAAAGAATTGAATGCCGATGGCATGGTCGTCGACTTCAGTCACATCAAAGAATCAATAAAAAACAAGTTGGACCATCAGAATCTGAACGAGGTCCTGCCTTTCAATCCGACGGCCGAGAATATGGCCCGCTGGATATGCGACCAGTTACCTAATTGTTATAAAGTTGAAGTTAAAGAGTCAGAATCAAACACTGCGATCTATGAGAAAGATTAATCAAATTTTCTACAGCCTGCAAGGGGAAGGCTTTTATACCGGCAGAGCCGCTGTTTTCATCCGTTTTTCCGGATGCAACCTGAAATGTTCGTTTTGCGATACCGAACATGAAGAAGGTACATTGATGTCGGACGAAGAGATATTGGAGGCAATCTCCGCTTATCCGTCAGACATGGTCATACTGACCGGTGGGGAACCTGCTTTATGGATCGACGAAGCATTTATCGACATGCTTCACAAAGCGGGTAAATATATATGTATAGAAACAAACGGCACACGCCCGTTGCCTAAAGGCATCGACTGGGTGACTTGTTCGCCCAAAGAAGGGGCACCGCTCAAAATTGACCATATGGATGAAGTCAAGGTTGTTTATCTGGGACAGGATCTGTCATCCTACATCAAACTGCCAGCCAAATACCACTTCCTCCAACCCTGCTCCTGCCGGAACACGATGGAGATAGTCAATTATATCCTCCAACACCCGGAATGGCAACTCAGTTTACAGACACATAAGCTGATTGATATAGCGTAAAAAGTCACTATCCTATGATCCCGGGCTTGACCTGGGATCACATACATGCCCGGCCAAATTTGCGGACAATTTCGGAAAGCAGGCTACGATCTTTGATGGGAATGCTTACCTTTTATTCCAATATATCAATTAATGATTCGTTCCTTCGAACAAGTCGTGATCCTCCTTCCGCTGAGTTGTTTTTGCTTTAAAGTTATTAAAGGTATAGCTTAACGTCAAGGTGATAAGCGGATAGTTCGGACGGATCCGAGTAATGGATTGCAGGTCGGACGTGGTGATCTTGCTGACATAACGGGCTGAATTGAAGACATCGCGGAAAGCCAGCGTAGCGGATAATTTGCGGTTCATCAACTGCTGCCGGAGAGCCAGGTTTACATACCAGAAAGCATCGGTCCGTCCCTGCGTAGTCACGGAAGGGCCGACAAAATTACCGTCCAGCTGGATACGGGTCGATTTGCCCAGGTCGAAGGCATTATTCCAGATAATATCGTAATTCGTGCTCTTCTCGTTCGTTCCGTTCAGTTTGTACTGGTTCTTTACTTTGTAATGATACAGGCTGCCATTCAGGTTCACATTCCACCAACGGGTAAGCTGAACCTGGCCGCTCAACTCCAGTCCAGTCGAATAATCATGACCGACATTCGCCATCGAATCCAACGTCACACCCGCTTCATAAGGGACACGCAAACGCTCGATCTTATCTTTCCGGCTACGATGGAAAACCGTAGCGGAAACCGTATGCTCACCGATATTCTTCTTATAATTAAGTTCGAAAGAGTTGATATATTCCGAACGGATATCCGGGTTACCGATTTCTGCCGAATAATAATCACGATAGGTAATATAAGGTTCCATAAAGAAAAGTTCCGGCCGTGTGATACGCCGTGAATAGGAAGCCATCAGCTTATGATCTTTCGGGAACGTATATCCCATATGTACCGAAGGGAAAAGCTCAAACTTATTATATTCACGGTCTTTACCGGGAATGGAACTGCGAAGCACACGATGCGTATGCTCCCCTCTTACACCAGCCTGGAAATCGAACGATTTATAGCTGTCGCCGACAATCGCATAGATCGAATTGATCCCGTGCTGGAAATAGAAAGTATTGTAGATATCGTCCCGCCAATAAAACTCCTGCTTTTCAGGACTCCAGAACTGCATGCTGTAATCGCCGTCCTCCAGGTAAGAGAAATACTGGTAACCCGCTTCAATATGGCCGGTCTTACTGTACGGATAGATATAATCCATATTACCGCGAACCGTCCAGCGATGTTCGTCCTCCCAGGCACGGTGCCCCTGTTCGCGCTCATTCTTTTTATTAAACAAGTCGCTCTGGAAATACTCCATAGCATCCCCCCCGTATTTCAGATAAAAACTACCGGTCAGCTGATGCCCCTTATCATTGAACTTATGGTCGAAACCGACACTCCCCTGATAATAAGTTTCATGCAGGTCATAATCGTCGCGACTATAATAATCGCCATTGGCAAAAGGCTGGCTGCCGACCACCCGTTCCTCCATATAATCCAGGTCACCGGTACGGGTACGACCACCATAACCACCTTCCAGATCGGCATTGAACGTCGTATGGGGTAATGTATACATCCAGCCGGCTTTCAGGGAATAGTTGAAATTATTACTTTCACGAGGACCGTTCGAATGGGATGTCGTTGCGGTATCGGCAACGATCGTAGTCTTTTCCTGGTCAAAATCACTTTTCCGCAAACGGTCAGTCCAGCCTCCGCCAAAATACCAGCGGGATGATTTGTTCTGTTGCGTCAGCAGGAAATCCACCCCTCTCGACAAAAATGTGCTACCAGTCAGGTTGACCATTCCGCTGAATCCATGCTGTGCGTGCTTCTTTGTAATGATATTGATGATTCCGACATCGCCCCCTGTATCATGGCGGGCGGAAGGAGTCGTTATGATCTCGATATTTTCAATATGGCCGGATGGGATCTGTTCCAGAGCCTGTGTCCCACTGAACACGCTCGGCTTACCGTCTACATACACCATAAACCCCGTACTTCCACGGAAAGATACTTCGCCCTCGGCATCCACGCGGATAGACGGCGTATTCTCCAGAATGTCGACAGCCGTTCCTCCGCTTGCCAGCATATTCGAAGAGGCCTCGATCACCTTCTTGTCCAGTTTATAGATGACCTGTTTCTTTTGCGCCACGACTTCCACCTCGGCAAGCCCGACTTCAAGCGGTTTCATAGGAATCGTCCCCAAGTCGACTACTGCCGACGATGATGCGAGCACAATATTCTGCCGGGTAAACAAATCGTAGCCGACCAACCGGATCATCAGGCTGTATTCCCCGTTCTTCACATCTGCAATTCCAAAACTTCCGTCCATATCGGGCAAAGCATGAAACACAGGATTATCATCTCCTTTTAAAAAGGAGAACGTCTGCAAAATCCAAAGGCTTATTTGTTCCGGCATCCACAATTTTCCCTTTGATACGGGTTAACGGAGCGGCAGTTACAGACAGACTAAAACACAATAAGACCACAATGAGACAAAAACACTTCTTCATTTCTTTACATCAGTCGTTGTTAACAATTTTGCGAAGATAGTATATTCATTACTGCCATGCAATTATTTATGCAGGTTGTATCCCGTTTTCTACTATTTTTGCATAAAAATCGAAGTATCGGGTAAACATATGGGGGTCTTTTTCAGTTAACTATACTGGAGGGATTCGTTTTAGTAAAAACCATTTTAAGTACATTTTATGATAACAACTCTTATTATTCTGGCCCTGTCGGCAGTCTTTTTTGTCAATGGAAAAATACGTTCAGACCTTGTTGCACTTTGTGCACTGGTCTTGTTAATGGTGTTTAATATCCTCACACCGGAGGAAGCGCTTTCCGGTTTCTCCAATTCCGTTGTCATCATGATGGTCGGTTTGTTTGTCGTAGGCGGAGCTATCTTCAAAACCGGACTGGCAAAAATGATCGGCAGTAAAATACTTCATCTGGCAGGTACGAGCGAAATCAAGCTATTCATATTAATCATGCTGGTGACAGCTTTTATCGGCGCATTCGTCAGCAACACCGGGACAGTCGCGCTGATGCTCCCTATTGTTGTCAGCATGGCGGTCAATGCCAACATCAGTCCGAGCCGTTTCCTTATGCCGCTTGCATTTGCAAGTAGTATGGGAGGTATGGCCACCCTGATCGGTACGCCTCCTAACCTTGTGGTGCAGGAAGCACTTTCCAATGCCGGATACAATGATCTCTCTTTTTTCTCGTTCACCCCGATCGGAATAGTCTGTATAACGGTAGGCCTCATTGTTCTGATCCCACTCAGCAAATGGTTCCTGACGAAGAAAGAGGATACTAAAAAGAACGACGCTTCTACCGGACGTTCACCACAGGAACTATCAAAAAAATACAGCCTTTCCGATAATCTGTACCGTGTACGTGTTCACAAAGACTCATTGGTAAAGAATAAGAAACTGCATGAATTAAATATCACCAGCCTGTACAACCTCACCATTCTGGAAATACGGCGCAAGTCTTCCTCACAAAGCCGCTTCATGAAGACAGTCGACCAGAAACTGGCTGGTCCCGAAACGGAAATTCAGGAAGAAGATATATTATATGTATTCGGAGACTACCATAATATAGACAAATTCGTAAAAGAGAACCGGCTGGACCTGACGGAATCGAAAGTTTCGGAATTTACCGGAGATAACGAGAAACTGAGCGTTCGTGAAATCGGTATTGCCGAAGTCCTCTTGATACCCGACTCCAAACTGATCAACAGAGCCGTTAAAGACTCCGGCTTCCGCGATAAATACTCCGTAAACATTCTGGGAATAGAACGCGGAAACGAATATATCCTTTCCGATGTGAAAGATATAAAGATGCATGCCGGCGATATCCTGCTGATACAAGGGACCTGGGACGATATTGCCCGTATGAGCAAGAAGCAGTCGCAATGGGTCGTACTCGGCCAGCCCGTCGAAGAGGCCTCCAAAGTGACACTCGATTATAAAGCCCCCGTTGCAGCCGGTATCATGGTCCTGATGATCGCCGCCATGGTGTTCGACTTTATCCCTATCCCTCCGGTCGCAGCCGTATTGATAGCTGCCATACTGATGGTACTGACCGGATGCTTCCGGAATGTGGAAGATGCCTACAAAACAATCAACTGGGAAAGTATCGTTCTGATAGCCGCCATGCTGCCGATGTCGCTGGCACTGGAGAAAACAGGAGCATCGTCGCTTATTTCCGAAAGACTTGTCGGAGGACTGGGCAATTACGGCCCGTTGGTCCTGATGGCAGGATCTATTTCACGACTTCGTTGCTGACGATGTTTATCAGTAATACGGCAACAGCCGTGCTCGTAGCTCCCATCGCATTACAGTCTGCCATATTCATCGGTGTAAGCCCCTACCCGTTCCTGCTTGCCGTTACAGTAGGTGCCAGCATGTGTTTTGCCTCGCCGTTCTCCACACCACCCAATGCGCTTGTGATGTCGGCCGGTAAATATACTTTCATGGATTACGTAAAAGTCGGGCTCCCGTTGCAAATTATTATGGGAATTATTATGATATTTGTGCTGCCTTTATTATTTCCGTTTTAAACATTAACGGACATTTATTAGTTTTATATTTGTACGACAAAAAGAAAAGTATGAAGATTCCTTTTAAACCAATTACAATAGAGGATAAAGAACTTATTACGTCATTTATCTATCCTCACAATTATCGCAATTGTGATTACTCGTTTGCCAATATCTGTAGCTGGCGTTTCCTGTACGACACGGAGTTTGCCGTTGTCGACGGTTTCCTGCTGATCCGTTTCTGGATAGAAGACAAAAGCCGGTTGGTCTATATGACACCTGCCGGAAAAGGAGACCTGAACATGCGTTGGAGTTACTCGAAGCCGATTCGCAGGAACACGGGCACCCGCTCTGTATGCTAGGTATCACACCGGATGCCAAAGACATCCTGGAAGAAGCGCTGCCCGGCGGATTTTTCTATATCCCCGAACGTGACTATTTCGATTATATCTATCTGCGTGAAGACCTGGCATTGCTGAAAGGCAAGAAGTTCCAATCCAAGCGTAACCATATCAATAATTTCAAGAAAAGATATGAATACGAATACGCCCCCATCACTCCGGAACTGATCCCGCAGTGCCTGAAGCTGGAATGTAAATGGTATAAAGCCAATGAAACGGAAGATGATGCGGAAGACCTGAATTTCGAACGTATTTCGATGACTTACGCGCTCAACCATTACGACGAACTGGGCCTGCTCGGAGGAGCATTGCTGGTGGACGGCAAAGTAATAGCTTTCACCTTCGGTGCACAGATCAATCACGACACCTTCGGGGTGCATGTGGAAAAGGCGGATGTGAACTATGAAGGCGCTTACACTGTTATCAATCAGGAATTCGCTTCACGCCTGCCGGAAGAGTTCGTCTACGTCAACCGCGAAGAAGACCTCGGCATCCCGGGATTGCGTCAAGCGAAACTTTCTTATAACCCGGTCATACTATTGGAAAAAAGTGCCGCGATTAAGAAAACGCTAAATAATAAACAAGATGAACAAGCAGCAAATAATCGATCTGTGGCGTCTCTCCTTCAATGATACGGAAGAGTTTATACGCCTTTATTTCGACCGGGTATACAAAGAAGAAAATACCCTCGTCATCGAAAAGGACGGACAGGTAGTATCTGCCTTGCAGATGCTGCCTTATACCATGACTTATTATGGTACGGAAATATCCGTAGCCTATATTTCCGGAGCTTGCACCCTGCCTTCCATGCGGGGAAAAGGCCTGATGAAACAACTGATGCAAAAGGCTTTCGATGAAATGAAATACCGTTCGGTTGCCGTAGCGGCACTGATTCCTGCCGATCCCTGGTTATTCGATTATTACCGGGAACTGGGATATACGGAAACGTTCGACTGCTCCGAGGATACGTATATACGTCCGGAAACACCGGTCTACGCTCCTCAGATAACCGTTGTACCACCGGAAGTTCCTTCCCTGGATCAACTGTACGACTATTTCAACCGTAAAATCCGCGAAAGACAATGTTGTGTCCTGCACACCAAAGATGACTTTGTCACCATTCTTCGCGACCTGCAACTGGATGGCGGACAGATGCTGACAGCATTAAACGAAAAAGACCAACCGATAGGGATGGCCTTCACTCTTCCGCCGGATCATACACCTGGACTTTCCGAAGACAAGAAACAGGTGTACGTAAAAGAGTTCTTTTATGATG
The DNA here is from genome assembly GCF_003463685.1 of Parabacteroides sp. AM58-2XD. Classification (NCBI taxonomy): domain Bacteria; kingdom Pseudomonadati; phylum Bacteroidota; class Bacteroidia; order Bacteroidales; family Tannerellaceae; genus Parabacteroides; species Parabacteroides sp. AM58-2XD. Next base: position 16,522 of record NZ_QSDP01000019.1, on the reverse strand, counting down.
ATGACCGGGTAGCCAACCTCTTACTGCAAGAGGCCACTTTGCAAAACAACGTGAATAAGGCTATCTATAAAACACCTCCGGTCGTACCGGCAACCCGTCCGGTCGGAATGGCCCGCGTAATCGACATCGAGCGCCTGATACATCATTGGCTGTCCACCCATAAAGACAGTCCGTTTACAGAACAGAATCTGAAGGATATGGACATTCAGACACTCACCCGGATCGTTATGGGATACCCGAATCGGGAATCATATATGAGTCTGATGCTGGATTAATCCGGCATCAGACTACTGTCTCAATCGTAAGCAACTTCAAAGATATCCCCTTTTTGCAAGTCGATCCTGACAATACCGTAAGGAAGAAGGATAGGGTCGATTTGTTTCTTATTTTTATAGTACTTTTCATGCCCGGTCCGTTCGGGCAATTTCAACTTTAAGGTATTATTGACCTTAGCAGTAACCAATGCATGTTTAACAGCCTTATCGCTCCAGGAAAGATCGATTTGAAAACCTCCGCGGGCACATAATCCTTTGTAACTACCGGAACTCCATTCTTCCGGCAGGCAAGGTAAAAGCTCTGCATACTCTTCATGACTCTGAAGTAACATTTCAGCAATCCCGGCTGTTCCCGCCTCATTCCCGTCGAAGACAAATATATCCGTCGGCGCACCAGCAATACCTTTCGGAGAGATAGTCAGCATATTCTCGCGGCTCAACTCATTGATAAGCCCCAGCACACTTCCATAAGCCTTTTTACTGTCCTTCAAACGGGCAAAGAAATTAATCATATTCGCCCGGCTCCACTCCACATCTTCCCAATCAGCGGCATTCAGGCGCCGGTCGATAGAAACAGCGGCCGCCTTCGCCAACTCCGGTGTACCGTCCAAACTGATTTGCGAATAAGGATACAACGCCAGCAGATGGCTGGTATGACGGTGATTCGGAACCGCCTCCTCATAATCCTCCTGCCACTCCTGAACCTGTCCGTATTTTCCTATTTTAAAAGGAGGCAATCTGTCGATAGCATCTATCACACGTCCTCTGAACTCTTCATCCACCTGCAACAACTCCGAAGCATTCTGGCAAGCATTCAGTATCTCATAAACAATCACCCTGTCGCATGTCGGCATCATAGAAAGCGACAACTGCTTCCCGTCCAAAAGGAAAGCATTCTCCGGAGAGGTAGACGGACCGGTCACCAGGTAACCGCTATTCGGATCTTCTATCATATAATCGAGGAAAAACAAAGCCGATTGTTTCAATACAGGATAAGCTCTCAATAAGAAGACCTCATCGTTGGTAAAACGGTAATAATCCCATAAATGGGAAGCCAGCCATGCCCCTCCCGTCGGATGAAGTCCCCAGCCTGTCCCCCAACCCGGAGCAGTAAATCCCCAGACATTCGCCATGGTATGAGCCACCCAGCCTTCGCAACCATACACAGTCTTAGCAGTCTTTGTTCCGGCTTCGGCCAATGCTCCTATATAATCGAACAAAGGAATATTACATTCACTGAGGTTACAGACATTAGCCGCCCAGTAATTCTGCTGCGTATTGATATCCAGATGATAATCGCAACTCCACTGCATATTGCACGCCAGATTATCATTCCATATACCCTGAAGATTAGCAGGCAGCGGAGAGTTTTCACGTGATGCAGAAATCAATAGATAACGCCCATACTGAAAAAATAAAGCAATCAGGTCCGGGTCTTCATTGCCTTCCTTCAACAAATTCAGGCGTTCATCGGTAGCCATCTCATTCTTCCCTTCTCCCAACGAAAGAGCAACGCGGTTGAATAACCGGCCGAAATCTGTTTCATGCTCTTGTTTCAACGTGTCAAATCCTTTCTTTTCAGCACCGTTCAAGGCAGACGAAGTCATTTCTTCCATATCCCCTGGAACGAAATCGGTGCGAAGGTCAGCAATGAGCACTACTTCATCCGCATTCTCCACCGACAAACTTTTTTGTTCTGCCTGATGCTTCCACCTTCCGCCAGAACCTTTATCCCACCGTAAAAATGAACACCACCGGAACCGAATGTAGGAAAATCGACCTGTCCTGAAAAACTGATGGCATTCTTATCCGTCGTAACGTCAGACTTTCTCAATACATTCAAACCAACCTCAAAGTTCTGTTTTCCCTTCTCCGAAGCACTCAACCGTATCACCAGGACATTAGCCGGATTAGAACAGAAATACTCACGGTTATAAGTCACCCCATCCTGCCGATAAGAAACCGATGCAACACCTTTAGCCAGGTCAAGCGTACGTATATAATTTTCGACAGTTCTGTTTCCTTGTGCGAAAGCCAGCTCTATATCACCGAACGGCACATGAGTTCCAAAAGAATTAGGAACACCGACCAACTGCTCCGAAGCCTGTGCATTCCCTTCCTCCAGTTTACCGTCCAGGAACAGTTGCTGTATATTTCTCAAAGCCTCTTTTCCAAAAGGCTTCTCCTGCCCCGCATCCCGTTGCCCGGACCAAAGCGTAATCTCGTTAAAGGCAACCTTTTCTTTCTCTACGCCACCGAACACCATACCGCTCAGCCGTCCGTTCCCTATCGGCAACGATTTCATCCAATCGTCCGAAGGCTCGTCATACCACATCTTCACCGGGTTTTCCTGGGCAAACACACCCTGCACGACAAGACCTAAGCTAAAAAAGAGACACAACCATTTGCTTTTCATAATAACACAACTAAATATTTATATCATGACAAACCGCATCAACACGATTCGTTCTTTTTCTTTTCCAGCGCTTGTTTATAAAGTATGTCCTGAAGTACGGTATACTGGGCAACATAGCTTTCCTCCATCATGCCATTAGCCTCACTCGCCCCGTCTGTCTCCACAAACAGACTGATTCTTTTACTCATTTCTATATACTCGTCGAAACCTTCATTAGAAGAGTTCAATACACTGATAATCGTTTTGTATCTCGGGGTATCCATAATTATCTATTAAATTTTAATTCAACAATAAGACACAACCCGTTTATAAATAAAACAGGTTGTACAAAGATAGAATAAACAAATTGGATATCCTAGTTGCACAACCTGCGTTTCTTTTATGGAAAATGTTCAGAGATGATAAAAGCACAAATGCACTAAATCCAAGGCAATAATGAGGTATTTTTGCACTAAATCCAAGGTTATACTAGTTTATGGAGCCTGTAGTAACTCTTTCCATTAACTTATAATGGCTCAGACTCTATCGAGCCTATCATTTTCTCCAATAGAATATCCGGATGCAGATAAGTTTCCGCATATCTCCGGTTCCGTATTCCAACCCGGCTGCGCTCGGATTCATCCATTTCGGCAAAAGCCACTATTTTCCGCACCAACAAATCCGAATCGCCGTGGGAGACGGATATATTTCCGAGACAATGACACAGGATATCCGTTATATGGGATCGGTCAGGACCGATATACAATACAGGCTTACCAATGAACATCGCTCCGTATATCTTATTCGGATGCGTAAAACCTACACAACCCTCCCCTAAAGAAACAACCTGGATATCTGCCGATCCCAATGACAAATGAATCTTTTCACGCGGTTGATAAGGCAAAATCAGGATGTTATCCAACCGATATTTTTCTTTGTATTCACATACTTCTTGCAGACGGACTCCGCCTCCGATATGGACAAATAAAAAACGCTTGTCCTCTTTCAGCCTGACCGCAGCCTCCAACAACGTAGTCAACGGATGCATGACAGAATGATTACCGGAATACATAATCACGATCCTGTCCCCAAAACCGTTTTCTCTCCGGAACGGATTCTCCATCCGCCCGCCTTCATAAACGGCAGTCATCACCGGCCATACCGGAATCACATCGATACCCATCTCGTCAGTATGCAAACGTTCGGAAATATGCCGTTTCATATAATCATCCAGGACAATAATCTTATCGGAATGACTGAATATATAATCTCCGCACTTCTGCATAACCTTCGCCGGAGTCGCATCAGTTTTAATATAACCGGCAACCATTGAAAGTTCAGGCTGCAAATCCATCGTCCAGTATACAAAACGTATTTTCTTCATCCGGGCTATCTTTATTCCGATATACGACAACAAAGGCGGACTGGTCAAACCGAGCATCACATCGCATGCAGACCGTCTCAACGCCAGCAGCCGGCACATTATCAATACATTGAAACTCAGAAAATCCGCCAGGCGTCCCAGTTTCGTCCTTTTGCCAAATCCGGTATTAAAAATACGGCAGATACGGACCCCGTTACAGTACTCCACAGCCGGATAGATTATTTCCGGATGCTCATAATTATGACGGCTGGTAATGACAGTAACATCATGTCCGTGGTCGGACAGAGCTTGCAGCAAATCAACCAAATGTTGTGCCACGGAAGCAGTGTCCGGCCAGTAGACCTGTGAGATACAGACTATTTTCATTTATTCTTTTCCTGTACTTGTTCATTTATCCATCGGTAGGTCAATGCCATCCCTTTAGACAACGGCCAGTTAGGCGCCCATCCCAGTTTCTCCTTAATCAGACGGTTATCGGAATTACGGCCGACAACACCCAGCGGACCGGGAATATGTTTTATATCCAAATTCTTGCCCGCAATCTCCATCACCATTCCGGCCAGGCCGTTGATACTGATCATCTCGTCCGATCCGATATTTACCGGTCCCATAAACGCATCCTGACTCATCAGGCGGCGCACACCTTCCAGGCATTCATCGATATAAAGAAACGAACGGGTCTGGTTTCCGTCCCCCCACATCTCGATCGTTCCGCCATCGGGCGTTTCAGCCACCTTACGACAAAAAGCAGCCGGCGACTTCTCACGTCCGCCCTCCCAGGTTCCTTCCGGACCGAAAATATTATGGAAACGGGCAATACGCACATCCAGCCCCTTATTACGATGGTAAGCCATATACATACGTTCACTGAACAGTTTCTCCCAACCGTAGTCACTGTCCGGTCCTGCCGGATAGGCCGAATCCTCCGAAGTAGTCGGATGCAAAGCATCCATCTGGTTACGTTCTGGATAGATACAGGCAGAAGACGAATAGAAAATTCTCCCCGCATTTCGTTTATAAGCCACATCCATCATATGAATGTTACACATTACCGAATTATGCATAATATCGGCATCATTCTCACCGGTAAAAACAAAACCGGCACCCCCCATATCGGCAGCAAACTGATAGATTTCGTCAAACTTACGATCGACGGCACGGTTACATACATCCATGTCGCGCAAGTCACCGATCATAAAATCATCGGCTTCCGTCGGTGAAAATTCCGGATACTTCAAATCGACACCTTTTACCCAATACCCCTCATTTTTGAGGCGTTTAACCATATGGCTACCGATGAAACCACCGGCGCCACAAACTAATGCTGTTTTCATGTTAATTGTGAATTAAATTAATAATGAACTTATATTCTATTTACTCTGAGAATTAACAAAAGATTGGAATAGCATATCCCATTTTTTATAAACCGCTTCGGAGTTATAGTTTTGAAATACGAACGATCTCCCATTTTCCCCATACTCATTTCTCCTATCGAGACTATCCATCAACTTTAAAAGAGCCGTCTTTAATCCGGAAATATCCTCCGGTGGAACCAGGATTCCTCTATCCTCTCCTATTATATCGGCAGGCCCTTCCGGACAATCGAAGGAAACAACCGGTAGTCCGCAGGAAGTCGCCTCTAAAAGACTCATTGGAAACCCTTCAAAACGGGAAGACATGACATAAATGGAAGAAGACAAATATTCAGAAATTACATCTTGCGTATACCCTTTCAGGAATACATATTTTTCCATATTACACATCTTTATCTTTTCCGCTAAAAAAGCATGCATCTCTCCCTCCCCGAAAATATCCAGATGCCAGTCGGGATAATCTTTCCATATATATTTGACAGCTTCCAGTAATAAGTCATATCCCTTCTGGTTAGAAAGGCGCCCTATCGAGAGGATTCTTTTTAATGTCAGATCAGCTTCCCCTTTTGGTGTAAAAGTCAACATATTAGGTATGACTTCGACATTTTTCAGCCTCCGCCTGAATTTATCGGCATCCTTCTCAGTGAGAGACACCAGTTTATAAAACGATTTATAGACATATTCCCGAAAAAAAAGGATGGGCAAAGGATAGATATTATATAAGTTATGTTCGCAGGCAATCGATTTCTTAGAAAAACCGGAAAAATATAAATACAGGTTAACTAAAAAGTTCTGCCCTATAAACAGGCTGGAATCATTTTTACGTATCATTTCCCGAAAAGAAAAGAAAGACCGGATTATCCGCAATAAACGCTTAAATGGACTACTGTGAATAGAATACGCTTCACTGGTTACATAAACGATACCCACCTCTTTTTCAAGAAAGAAAGCCGGCGATATATTCTGACGGAATAGGGAAATGATCCGCACCTCATGTCCTTTTCTCACCATAGTATTCGCTAATAAGGTTGTCGTTCTTTCTGTCCCGGCTTTGGCTGTGATATCTACCACTATAAATGAAATTTTCATCTGATTATTCTTTACTGTCAATACTCCTATACTTTATTATCCTGGCAGGATTTCCGGCAATCACCACGTTTTCCGGAAATTTGCCACACACCACACTACCGGCTCCTACAATTGAGTTTTTTCCGATAACGGTTCCCTTTAGAATAATTGAATTCATCCCGACAAAGCAGTTCTCGCCGATAGAAACCGGTTTCATTTTCAGATGAAGAGGATCGGTCGTAAAATTCAGTCCCGGCTCAAATGCATGGAAGTCATTATCTACGATCTTACAGTTGGCTCCTATAAACGTATTATCTCCTATCCGTATCTCTTTCATGGCATAAATCGTCGAACCGGATATACCGACATTTTCCCCGATATGTATAGTTCCTCCATGCCTTGCCACCAGTATCGTCCTTTGATACATGCCTAACAAATTATATACTGGCGTACTACAGAGTCCGGACCCTTTACCTATCGAAATAGACGAATTCCTGAATGCAAGGATTATGCTGAACCCGACCAGATTAACCCGGCCCAGATATCTGATTTTCTGAAATAAGTAAAGTAGATATAATGCTAACAAACGTATCATCCGATCATTTCAATTAATGTGATAGCCCACTTACAATCTGAATTTCACGATCTTCAACCTCCATAATAAACCATATAATTTGTAATCAAAAAATCTGGTCATTCTGTATTTAAAGGAAGTCTTTCGTATCCCGGATGATTTGCGATCCTGGATTATTTCCGACTCAACCAGTTGTTCGGAAGAAGCTCCAAATGCCAGATACGGATATATCCCTAACAGATAAATCCCATGCCTGAACATATATTCAAAATCATCGGCAACAATAAACGGTTTGTTGACCGATAATAATTTTTCAGCAGCATGCCGGTTCACCAAATAGGCACAAGTCCCCACGGCTTTTATGAACCGGTAAAAAGAATAACTTCCTAACTTAGAAATATCTTTCGTGAAATAAAGCTGATGGGAAGCCAGTGTGATAATACAACTTTTATCAGAAATCATTACCTTATCCATATTTCCAAATATCCAATTAACATCATCGGGATGCTGAAAAAAAACATCATCTTCCAAGATCAACGCATATTTGCAATCCGACCAAAGCAATCTGCGATAGCACTCCCTATGGCTTAGCGTACAGCCAATTTCTCCAGGTAGCGGTTCACGGTCATATCTTGAATAAAATCTTTTCCGGTCAAATAACTGTCCTATCTGTACCTCCATAAGTTGCTTCCCGTTCACAGCCTCCACCCATTCGATATCCAGGAAAGAATAGCGGGAGACCTCCTCCAGAACCCGTTCTCTTCGTTCGACGGATTCTTTCATATTTATTATATAAGTCTTTATTTTCATCACTATTCCTTTTTATTTCCGTATCCATAGCCATAATAACCATAATAGCCGTAATAGCCTGCCTGCTCATAACAGACTTCATTCAGAACAACAGCCATATGTGACAATCTGCCATCCGTATAAAGTTTCTCGACATCCGGCAATAACCGTCGGTCGAAACGTCCTTCACGGATCACATAAATGCATAAATCGGCAATCCGGTTAATTACCTGTGCATCCGCCACTACTCCATAAGGGACAGTATCTATCAGAATAAAGTCATATTCCCTTCTTAATTCCTCCATCAGCATGTCCAGACGATTGCTGAGCAATAGTTCTGCCGGATTGGGAGGAACTGGCCCGGAGGTAATAACATCCAGGGTATCATGCCATTCACTTTTCCGGATAATATCCCTGATGCCCGACACCTTGCCGGATAAATAATTAGTTATCCCTGCCGGCACAGTTCCATCTTCACTCTTTGCCGAACCTTTACGAATATCCATTTCCAACAAAATAACCCGCTTACCGGCCAATGCTAATGCCACAGACAAATTGGCTGAAATAAAAGTTTTCCCCGAACCCGGATTAAATGAAGTAAACATGATCGACTGTACTTCTCCTTTCTTGCTCAGCATAAAGTCCAGATTGGAACGAATGACACGGAACGCCTCCGAAACAGCGTCGCGCCCTTGTTCGTGTACCACCAAACCTGATTTTTTCGATTTACGAGGTATTTCCCCCAGAAAAGGAATGGTCAAATTCTCCTCAATATCTCTACGCCCACGTACTTTTACATCGAGTAACTGACGGATATAGAAGCATAAACCGGGAACCAATAAACCAACCAGAAAGGCTACCAATAAAACAATCAAGGCATTTGCTCCCGCCATTTCGGCCGCATAAGCACTATCCACAATACGCAGATTGCTGTCGGCCGTAGCCAGCGACAATGCATTTTCTTCCCGTTTGTTCAATAGATAAAGAAACAGTTCTTCTTTGATTTTTTGTTGACGTTCCACCGACAAAACATATTTCTGCTGAGTCGGAATACTACTGATCTTCCCGATTTCAAGCATCTGCATTCTACGGGTATAATCCAGCTTCATATCGATCGCCTCTTTCGTATTTCTCAGGCTTTGGGCGATAGCATTCCGTAAGGAGGCCAGTTGGCTGCTTCGCTCTTTTACGGCAGGACTATTGTCACCCGCATTCACCATCAACTTATTCCGTTCCAATAATGTCGTGTTATATTTATCGATCATTCCCTCCACACCGACACTCGTTATACCAGTGTTAGCCGGAAGCAAATGTTCGTTTTTCAACGGGTCATGCAGATACATCTGTACCAATTCAACCAATTCCCTCTGGTTGGTCAATTCGGTGATCTCCATATCATGCCTGTTCCGGTTTCCCAAATAGATTTTAGCTTCTTCAGCCAAATCCGCCGATTGATTCTGCTTCCGGTAATTTTCAATATTATTCTCCACATCGCCCAATTCTTCATTGATCAACTGCAAACGTTCGTCAATAAAAAGTGCCGTACTGCGAATAATCATGTTCTTATCCTGCATCGACTCATCCACATACGCTTGTATCAACGTATTCAGGATATCTTCTCCCCGCTTTGCATCCGTATCCTGGTAAGTGAGCGTTAATAAATTGACATCTTTAGCCGACCGCTCGACTTCGAGCCCGTCCAGATATAAACTGATAAGCGATTTACGATCACTACATGTTACCTGTATCGGAACATTCAGCCATTCGTCATTGAAAAAAGAAGTACGCCTGACAATCATCCTACCCAGCGGGCTATTCTGCGGCTTGCCAAAAGTATATTTCATCACACCATCCGGATCATCCTCCAGCCCTTTTATCCGAAAGCCGCCTTCCGGCAAAGGGATAACGGAGAAAATAGCCGGTTTGGAAAAAGAAGAATCCGGAAAACTGATTTCCACCGGAGAGTCGGTATATAAATCCCTGCTTTTCAACCCGTCATCCACAGCATAGTTGATATCCAATCCTAACCGCCGTATAACTTCGCCCATCAACAAACGGGATTTAAAAATCAGAATCTCCTCGTCGATATTATTGCCATCCTCAAACAACTGTTTTTCATTGAAGGCTTCCTCCGATTTCGCTGTATTTTTTAACTGAACAACTGCTTCCCGTTTATAAACAACCGGGACAGTACGTATGTAAACAAAAGCCAGCATGAGGCAGATGAACACCGACAATGCAAACCAATGCCATTTAATAAGCAATACATCCCAGACTTTACGAATATTCAACTCGCTTTTCAAATGCCATTCTTCTATATAAGGCTTATCATCATTCATAAGTATTTTATTTAAAGATAAGTACGCAGGTTGACATCAGAAACGAAATCAAAGACAACCAGGTCCCGACGTTGGTGAACTGATTCTGGGTACTTGCTTCCGCTCGTACCCGGTTAGGCTCCACATAGACCAGGTCGTTCTGCTGCAAATAAAAATTAGGAGAATTGAAAACATCTCTCGAACGCAGGTCATGATACAAAATCGTCCGTACACCATCCGTTTCCCTGACCACGGCAACCCGGTTACGACGCCCATGGATTGTCAAATCGCCGGCAAGCGCCAAAGCCTCGAACAGAGTGACCTGATCAGAAGTTATGTTATATGAACCGGGACGATTCACTTCGCCCAACACTTGTATCCTAAAATTTTGAAAACGAACTGTTACCACCGGATCTTTTATATAATCCCCTTTCTTCAGCTTGTCCTGAATCAACTCTATCAGTTGGCGCCGGGTCAATCCTTGTATTTTGAGCTTTCCCAACAGAGGGAAATTAATGGTCCCGTCCTGTTCTACCAGATAACCACGGTTATTATATCCTCCTCCGTAATTTCCGGAATAATTATTTCCCCATAACAGGTTGTTAAACGGCTGTAATAACTCAGGTTCGGCACAACTAACGGAAATATCCAAAATATCATTTTTCCTTATTTTTATTTCAACGGAATCGGAGACCTCCATCCGCTTAAACAAGTCATCTCCTTGCAAGTAAGCGATATCTTTTACTCTTCCGCAAGAAGAGAATAAAAGAGAACAAAACAATACAGCAAATAAATAATTGATTATTTTCATACATCTAATTTTATTAATCGGTTATCTCACAGACAGTATATGCAATAAAAGCAATAATTTCCGGCACCCGCCTCTGAACAGATTTTGCAATCTGTAGCGAACCGGTATATTCGTCACGTATTCTATATCCTGCTTGCCTTGTTGAATATTCGTTCCCATACTATCGCCTGTCGAAAATAGAGGGAACAGTCCATATACCTTTATTCCCTTCAAATTCATATACTGATAATCGTCAACCAGTACCGACGGGATATCTGTCAGCAGTTTATTCGCAACATTCCGGTGTATCAGATAGGCATAAGCTCCCAATCCGAACCAAGCCCGATAAATGCTATATCCGTTTCCCATATCTCTCCCCCTGGTAGAACTCACAGGCAAAAGAGAATAGATAAAAACTCCACCTTTTTTCTTTTTCAGCAGCTCACAACATTCAGCCATAACAGCATCCACAAGCTCCGGTTGAAGAAAAACAACATCATCCTCCAATATCAATGCGACCTCTTCGTCCGAATTTAATAACCGGCGATAACATTCCTGATGGCTTAGCGTACACCCGACCTCACCCGGAAACGGATAACGTTTATAACGATAAGTAAATCGTTTGACATCGAACCTCCGTTCCGTTTCTTCCGGTAAAAGCCGGTATCCGTCTACCGCTTCCACCAGTTCGACATCCATACAGGCATACCGGGCAGTCTCTTTCAAGATATACTCCCGGCGGTCTGCGGATCGCTTCAAATTAATCACATATGTCTTTATCTTCATGTCTCTCATTCAATAGTTCCAGTAATCTTTTCCCCGGTTTAAATTTCACGCTGACCCGCTTGTGAATCGGACATTCTACCCCCGTACGCGGATTGCGTCCGAAACGTTCATTTTGTTGCCAGGGTTGGAAATGCCCGAAATTTTGTATCAAGACTGACTCATCCTTCCGAATCGATTCTCCAACTACGACACACAGGGTATCCAGTAATTTCGAAGCCATAGTAACCGTTACCGGCATGCGGCTCGCTATTTCTCTAGCCAAATCATTCTTATTCATATCCTTCAATATTTATTAATAGATTATTTGATTTTCAAAAAGAGATATTTAATTTCATAAAACAAGAAAAGGAGAACCGGAAGTCTGAAATACACAGCAACAGACTTATAGGCCAATGCACCCGGCCGAATGATATACTTCTTGAATTTACTTCGGTCGGCATTCATGACTAACCCTCTCATCCGTTTATAACGCTCTATCCATGACAATCGGTCGTGTACAAAAATCGAACCGGCGGTCGATTCACAAAAGAGGTAGATATAATAATTATCCGCAACCTGCATCAGCCTGGGATGATTAAGACCTTTCTTTTGTAGAAAATCAGAGAAACCATCCCATCTTTTTTGTCTCGAATCAGAAAGGAAATAATCATATTTCGCCTCTGTTGTCAATGAAATCTGTTGTTTCATAACATGATATAGAGTAAAAGGTACACCTTTCAGCTTACTGACATGACTATAATACGTATAATTAAAAATCGTATCCTCTCCCCAATCGATACCGACAGGGAAACGAATGTGATAATCCCCGATGATCTTTCGTGCATACAATTTATTCACAGGTCCGAACAAGAGCTTCGAATCAAAAAAATAATAAGCAATCAAGTCCGCTCCACTATTATCCAACGAAAACGACTCGTCACTTTTTACCGGCATCTCCTTGCTTCGCATTCCCTGGCAATCAAATTCATCCTGTCCGCAAAACGACATTGTATCTTCGCCGGCAGCATCATATAATAGTTGCAAATAAGTACTCTCCCCCCAATCGTCGCTGTCGATAAATGCAATGTATTGTCCCCATGCCAATTCCAATCCCCGGTTACGGGCAACGGAAGCGCCACTGTTCGATTGATTATATACCCTGAAACGGGAGTCTGTCTCCGCATAATGGCGGCATACCGATAAACTCCCGTCGGTAGAACCATCATCGATCAAAATACATTCCCAATCCGTAAAAGTCTGGGACAAAACAGAGTCCAGGCAACGGGCCAAACAGTAAGCTCTGTTATATATGGGAATTATTACTGAAACTTTTATATTCATTTTATATTCGTTTTTTACCAATCCATTCTCCGTCCTATCAACTCAAAGAATTTTTCATTCCATGGCTCAAAATATTTTTTAGTAGTATATAATTACCTTTTCATCATCAATAATATATAAAATCAGGTTTATCTATTTTCCCGGTTACCCAGTCGTATAGTTGTACCATTTGCTCGGAAACCCTCCCTACGGCATATTTATCAAGTACCAACTGCCTTCCTCTTTTCCCCATTTCCTGAAGAGTTGTATGATCCGAATTCAAAATTTTGCTCACGGCTTCTGTTAATGTATCCACATCATTATTCACCCAATAGCCACAACGATGAGTCTCCAACTCCTGCCAAGGGGAACCCGTCGTCGCTATAACCGGCACTTCCTGTAATAAGGCCTCGGGAGTAATTAGGCCGCAGTTTTCAAAATCACTGGGAACAACCAGACAGGTCAGTGATGCCAGTAAACGGTTCTTTTTTTCACCGGTTACAAATCCGGTAAAACGAACTTGTTGCAACCCTAACCGCTTCACTTCATTTTTAAGAAACTGCATATAATCCGGTTCGCCGTCTCCCATAACCAATAATTCCCCCGGTTCATTTAGACGATACCAGATTTCAAACAGCCTTTCTACTCTCTTACGAGAATGGATACGTCCCAAATATCCGAAACGCTTCACGCCAACAGGCAACGAAGGTTCTGCTTTCTCACTACACTCCATCGGATATGGTAATAAAGCCACAGGGTTTGTAAATCCTAATGAACGGTAATGCTCCATTTCCTCTGTACATGTAGTATGAATACAGGCTGCATCCTGTAACATTTTACATTGAAACAGAGACAAAGCCGTTTTCTTTATCAAAGAAGAATGCGCTAAAGCCTCCGGATATAAAGAACCATGCAAGGTAATAAGATAAGGGACTCCTTCTTTTCGTGCCAGATTAGCAGTAATATATCCTGGATATTGCCAAAGTCCTTGCACATGGTAGGCATCCACAGAGTGGATTGACTTCAGCGCCTGTGGAAAGGCTTTCGCATATCCCCACCGTTCATAATAAAAACGAGGTAAAGGCAAAAAATGAATGAATGATTCATTAGACAACGGTATTTCGCCCTTTAATAGTTGCTTGGTTAACACCTGCGCTTTTACGCCTTGTTCATTTAGCCCTCTAACCGTCAATAAGGTTGCACGAGCCGATCCTCCATAAGTTGAACTCATAGAATTAATAACATGTACGACATTCATTTGAATCTTGGATATTTAATTTGTTTTTATAGAATCGCTATACATCAGAAACAACTCCCGGTCTTCCTGATATAGCTTTTCAATCTTCTTCCGAATATCGTCCGGTATCGCATAGTCCTTTGCTATTGCCAAACGATCTTTATACGCAGACAAACCGAAAGTTTCCAGCAACTTTTCCCAATCGCTTTCCGATTCATACCGTAATATTTCTACTTTGTCAGCCATATAGTTACTTTGGGGAGCTATCCAGGGAATTCTTTTATTTCTCAAAAAAACATCCTGCTTACTACGCTTTAATGAAGAAATATATTTACATGCATCTTCTGGTGAAGCGAGATTCAGCTTCACCAGAAGACCGGTATATGTCCCAGGACATATACTTCGCAATAATTCGTATATTTTTTGGTATTTGTTCAAACTTAACCATTCCTTTTCATAAAAATATCTGAAGTTTTTTATGGAACAAAAGTTAAAAGGAGCCAGTTGTTTTTTCAACTCTTTTATTCCGGAATAAAAACGATTATAAGGATTCCGGATCATCGTAACAAGCCTGTAATCCTGCCATTCCGGTATAAAACGTGGCAAATCATCATACGTTATATGCCCCAAATCTGTTCCATATTCTTTTGAAAAAAGTTTCCACCATTTCGTAGCTTCTGTTTTTCCATACTTCTCGATATAAATATTCCTTAAAAATGTTCCGCCACATTTCGGATTGTGCAAGTATATTACTTTGCGTTCTCGGTCAACAATCATATATTCTATTTTAAAAAAAGTTTTGAATTTATTTTCAACGACTAATCCAATAACCATTCCGCCTTCAATACCGGAGAATGCGCCAGTAGCTGCGTAACTTTCTCCAGGCGTTTATGCAAGGGGATCATTCCGGTAAATAAGTCTTTCCGTTCCGTTACCGTCAAAGCCAGGTGTAAATCTTCCAATATTTTTTTTTATCTGCCGAAGCAGGTCGGTTTCATAAACTTCCAACCGACTGAAACGGGTTAATCTTTTTATATATCCGGTAAAATCTTCACGTCCCATCATACCAAGTAGGGAATCCGGATCATGCTCCGGTTCAAGAACGATCCGTCCGACCGAAAAGCCTTTTTCAACCAATAAGCGTGCCGATCGTATCCCGTTCGTTTGCCCGGCTTCATCGCCGTCGAGCATAATTATGGCGTACCGGGTATACCGGCAGAGTAACGTTATATGTTGTTCGGTTAATGCCGTTCCGCATAAGGCCACCGTATTCCGGAACCCGGCGGCATGCATGGCCAGCACATCTTTGTATCCTTCGGTGATATAAACAAAATGATGTTCACGGATTGCCTCCAGGGCTTGATATAAGCCATATAAAATTTCGCTTTTATGGTAAACCGGACTATCCGGCGAATTGACGTATTTACGGATATCCGTCCCTTCCGTTTCTCCTTGGTATCGTCCGGCAAAAGCAATTAGTTCTCCCTTTTCATTCCGTACCGGAAAGATAATACGGCCACATAAATCCGCATAAGAGGCGGGCAGAGCAGCCGGAGCAATTCCAACTTCAAACGTTTTATATGTTTCGCGGAGAATATCCGTTTCCGGAATATAGGTTTCCAGCAAATCGAATATCATCCGGTGGCTACGGAGCAGGCTGTTTATACAGAGTTGGCTGACCGGTTCTACCGGTACCGGCTGTCGCTTCGGTCGTACCGGAGGATATTTGACCGGTTGGTAATTCTCTCCGGTATCCGGCAAACCGTACCACCCCGCCAGCTTCTTCAATGCCGTACGGAAATCGCAACCTTCTATCCGCTGTACGAATTTGAACAGGTCGCCTCCCTCGCCACAAGCAAAACATTTATAGTATTGTTCTTTTACATTTACACACAACGACGGATGCCGGTCGGCATGAAACGGGCAAAGCCCTACCAAAGTCTTTGCCGAACTTCCACTCCGTTTCAGAGGCAGATAGCGTTCAACTACCTCCTCCAAACGAGCCACTTGCTTGATTCGATCTTTCCGGTTCATAATTTATCAGAAATGAGTGTTTGTTTATAGCAACTGGTTGTAACTGGCTCCCCTCTTGAGAGGGGGAAGGGGGTGTGTCATATTCCCGCCTATACAACCACCATAATCAGAGTCACTTGACTATTACAGGTTCATTTGCCGTCTGCTTCAGCTGACGGTTTACAAGTTGTTTCTCTCTTTTGGCTTCAGCCACATTTCTC